>JBILWD010000080.1:0-12401 GCA_044370095.1 Opitutaceae bacterium
GCGCCCAGGGTTATGCCACCTGCCACGTGGGCAAATGGCACCTAAACTCGCATTTCAACCAGCCCACCCAGCCCCAGCCCAACGACCACGGCTACGACTGGTGGCTCGCCACCCAGAACAACGCCGCCCCCTCGCACGAGAACCCCACCAACTTCGTGCGCAACGGGCGCCCCGTCGGTCCCATCCAGGGCTACTCCGCGCCCTTCATCGTCGACGAGGCGATCGGCTGGCTCCGGCAGCACCGCGACCCCGCCAAGCCCTTCCTCCTCTCCGTCTGGGCGCACGAGCCCCATTATCCGATCAAGTCCGACCCCGCGTTCAAGGCCCTGTACCCGGGCCTTACGGATGACGTCCAGAAGGAGCACCACGCCAACGTGACGCAGCTCGACCACGCGTTCGGACGCCTCGTGCGGGCCCTCGACGAGCTGAACCTCGCGGGCGACACCCTCGTGTTCTTCACCTCGGACAATGGCCCGGAAGGGGACGGCATCCGCACCCCGGGTCGTGGCTCCACCGGCGGCCTCCGCAGCCGCAAGCGCTCCGTCTACGAGGGCGGTATTCGCGTGCCCGGCCTCGTGCGTTGGCCCGGCCGCATCGCCCCCGGCACGGTCTCGGATGTTCCCGTCATCGGCTCGGACCTATTCGTGACGGCGGCCAAGCTGGCGGGCGCGCCCCTGCCGGCGGACCGCGTCCTCGACGGCGGCGACTTCCTCCCGGCGCTGGCCGGCAAGCCGGTCGAGAGAGCACGCCCCCTCTACTGGCGCTGCGCCATCGCCCCGGAACAGCTGAAGACCGCGATGCGCATCGGGGACTGGAAGATTCTCTCCGACGAGGGCCTCACGCAGTTCGAGCTGTACAACGTGCAGCGCGATCGTGCCGAAACCACCGAGCTCTCGGCCCGCGAGCCGGCGCGGCTGGCTGAGATGACCGCGGCCCTGCGCCGCCTGAACGCGGAGATCGAAGCCGAGGGCCCCGCCTGGTGGCGCGCCTACCAACACGGCGGCGGCGGCGGCAAGGCGAAGGCGAAACAGCCCAAGAGCGCCAACTGACCCGCCGATGCGCTTCCTCCCCGCCCTCCTTGCGCCGCTGCTCCTCGCAGCGGCGCTCCCCGCCGGCGACGCGCCCCGTCCGGCCAACATCGTGTTTTTTCTCGCCGACGACCTCGGCCAGCGCGACCTCGGCTCCTACGGGAGTACCTTTTACGAGACGCCCCACCTCGACCGTCTCGCGCGGGAGGGGGCGCGCTTCACCGACGCCTACGCGGCCTGTCCGGTGTGCTCGCCGACCCGCGCGAGCATCCTCACCGGGCGCTGGCCCCAGCGCACCGGGATCACCGACTACATCGGCGCCCCGCGCACGCCGGACCAGTGGAAGCGCAACACGCGTTCCCTGCCCGCACCCTACGCCGACCGCCTCGCCCTCGACGCGCCCACGGTCGCGAAGTCCCTTAAAGCGGCCGGCTACGCCACCTTCTTCGCGGGCAAGTGGCACCTCGGCCCCGAGGGTTGGTGGCCGGAGAACCAGGGCTTTGATCTCAACCTCGGCGGCAACGAGCGCGGCGGGCCCTACGGCGGCAAGCGTTACTTCTCGCCCTACGGCAACCCGCGCCTCACCGACGGCCCGGAGGGCGAGCACCTACCGGACCGCCTAGCGCGGGAGGCGGTCAAGTTCATCACCGACCACCGCGATCGGCCCTTCCTCGTCTACTTCCCCTTCTATTCCGTCCACACGCCACTGCTGGCACGGGAGGACCTGCGCCTGAAGTACGAGGAGAAGCGCCGCCGCCTCGGCCTCGGCGAACGCTGGGGCCGCGAGGGGGAGCGGGAGGTCCGCGAGGTCCAGAGCCACGCGGTCTACGCGGGGATGATCGAGGCGATGGACCTCGCCGTCGGGCGCGTGCTCCAAGCCCTCGATGATCTCGGCCGACGGGAGGACACGCTTGTCGTCTTCACCAGCGACAACGGCGGCCTCTCCACGAGCGAGGGCTCGCCCACCTCCAACCTACCGCTGCGCGCGGGCAAGGGCTGGATGTACGAGGGCGGGATTCGCGTCCCGCTAATCGTGCGCTGGCCCGGGGTCGCCCGGCCCGGGACCGTGGTGTCGGCACCGGTCAGCAGTCCGGACTTCTTTCCGACCTTCCTCGCCGCCGCCGGGGTCGCGGCGCCCGCCGGGCCGGCGGACGGCCGCAGCCTCGTCCCGGTGCTGCGCGGGGAGACCCTAACAGAGCGCGCCCTCTTCTGGCACTACCCGCATTACGGCAACCAGGGCGGCGCCCCCGCGGCCGCCGTCCGGCGGGGCGACTGGAAGCTCATCCGCTGGTTCGAGGACGGGCGTGAAGAGCTCTTTGACCTCGCCGGAGACCTCGGGGAGCAGCGCGACCTCGCGGCGCGGGAACCGGCCCGCGTCGCCGCCCTGCGGACCGAGCTGCGCGCGTGGCAGCAGGACGTGGGGGCGAAGTTCCCGGTCCCGAATCCCGCCTACGACCCGGCCGCGCCGAGTGGCCGGGCGGCGCCGCGCAAGCAGTAACGCGCCCGTCATTCGCCTTGCCCGCGCCCGCGCGCGCGGGCATCACCGCGGGTCGCCGTATGAACATCCATCCGACCCGCGAGGCCTTCGCGAGCCTCGCCCGGCAGGGCAACGTCATCCCGGTCACGACCGACCTGATGGCCGACTTCGAGACCCCGGTCTCGGCCTACGCGAAGCTGCGCGCCGCCGGCCCGTCGTTCCTGCTCGAGTCAGTGGAGGGCGGCGAGCACCTCTCGCGCTATAGCTTCATCGGCTGCCGCCCACGGCGCATTTTCGCCTGCGGGCCGGCCACCACCGAGATTCGCGAACCCGGCCGCCCCGCGGTGACCGTGCCGACGCCGGCGGATCCGCTCACCCTGATCGAGGAGGAGTTGCGCGGATACCGCCCCGTCACCCTACCGGGATTACCGCGGTTCACCGGCGGCGCGGTCGGCTTCCTCGCCTACGAGTACGTCACCCGCCTCGAGCCCAGCGTGCCCGCCGCCCCGGGGCCGGGCCTCGGGACCCCGCTCCTCTACTTTCTGCTGGTCGACTCGCTGCTGATCTTTGACCGCGCACGCCAGACCCTGCGCCTGTGCGTCAACGCGCACGTCGCGGAGCCGCGTGCGGCGGACGCGGCCTACGACGCGGCCGTGCGGGAACTGCGGGCGCTGCACGAGTTACTGCGCCACCCGAGCGCGCTCGCCCCGGCCCCGGTGGTCGATCCCGGACCCGTAAGGATCCCGCCCGGCAACTTCACGCCGGAAGCCTTCGAAGCGGCGGTGACGGCGGGGCAGGAGTACATCCGCGCCGGGGACATCATCCAATTCGTCCCGTCCCAGCGCTTCTCGCGGCCCTTCACCCGGCCCGCGCTCGATCTCTACCGGGCCCTGCGCACCGTCAACCCCTCCCCCTACCTATTCATCCTCGAGGCGGAGGACTTCGCGCTGGTGGGCGCCTCGCCCGAGGTGCACGTGCGCCTGACCGACGGGCGCGTCGAGATTCGCCCGATCGCGGGCACCCGCCGCCGCGGGGCCACTCCGGCGGAGGATGTCGCGCTCGAACGGGAACTGCTCGCCGACGAGAAGGAGCGCGCCGAGCACCTGATGCTCGTCGATCTCGCCCGTAACGACATCGGCCGCGTCTGCGCCTACGGCTCGGTGCAGGTGCCCGAGATGATGGTGATCGAGCGCTACTCGCACGTAATGCACATCGTCTCCCAGGTGGAGGGCCGCATCGCGCCGGGGCGCACCGGCTACGACCTGCTGCGGGCGACCTTCCCAGCCGGCACGGTGTCCGGCGCGCCGAAGATCCGCGCGATGCAGATCATCGCGGCCAGCGAGCCGTCCCCGCGTGGCTGCTACGCCGGCGCGCTCGGGTACGTCGGCTACGACGGCAACCTCGACACCTGCATTATGCTACGCACCGCCTTGCTGAAAGATGGTCAGGTGCACATCCAGGCCGGCGCCGGGGTGGTCGCCGACTCGGTGCCGGCGGCCGAATACCAGGAGACGCTCAACAAGGCGGCCGCGCTGTTCAAGGCGGTCGCGATGGCTGAGCAGTTCTAAGCGGGGCCGGGGCCGCCCGGCCCGCTCCACCACCCGCTTTCCCCTCGCCGCCGGGGCGGTGCGCCGCGAGGCTCAACGCACCCCGCTTATGCCCCTCCCCCTCGTCCTCCTGTCCTGCGTCCTCGCCGCGGCCAGCTGCGCCCTTGCTGCCGCCACCCCGCCCGCGGGATTCCGCGCCGGGGCCGCCACGAGCAACCTTACGCCCCCGCTCGGCACGCCGATCGTCGGCGGCTTCGCCCCCTTTCCCGCGCAGGACGTCCACGACGAGCTGCACGCTCGCTGCCTCGTCCTCGACGACGGGCGTACGCGCCTCGCGCTCGTGATCTGCGACCTGCTCGGCCTCCACCGATCGGTAAGCGCCGAGGCCCGCCGCCTCATCGAGGAGGCCACCGGCATCCCGCCCTCCCACGTGCTCGTCGCCGGCACCCACACGCACTCCGCCGGCAGCGCGCTGGGCACCAGTCGGTTCGCGGCGGAGCAACCGCTCGACGACTACCAGCGCTTTGTGGCGAGGCGCGTTGCGGATGGCGTGCGCCGGGCTCTGTACGCGCTCCGCCCGGCAGAGCTCGGTTTCGGCACCGTCGACATCCCCGAGCACGTGCACAACCGCCGCTGGCTGATGCGCGAGGGCAAGGCGCCACCAAACCCCTTCGGCCAAGTGGACAAAGTTAAGATGAACCCCGCCGGGGGCAGTCCGGACTTGGTCGAGCCGGCCGGCCCGATCGACCCCACGGTCTCGTTCCTCGCCCTGCGGGAGCCGGGCTCGGGCGCCCTCATCTCGGTCTTCGCGGCCTACTCGCTCCACTACGTGGGGGGTGTCGGCAGCCGGAGCATCTCGGCGGATTACTTCGGTGTGTTCTGCGCAGAACTCGAGCGGCTAGCCGCGCACCCAGCGGCGACCCGCCCCTGCGTGGCCCTACTCGCAAACGGGACCAGCGGAGACATCAACAACATCGATTTCCGCGTCGCCAAGCGACCGGCGCGGGTGCCTTACGAGCAGATGAACCTCGTCGGGCGCGACGTCGCGCGGCGCGTGCACGCGGCCCTCGCGGGCATCAGCTGGGAGCGCGCGCCGACCCTCGCGGCGGCTTACCAAGAGCTGCCCGTCGCCTGGCGGACCATCCCCCCGGAACTCGTGGCTTGGGCGCGCGAGACCGAGGCGCGGGCCCCGCGCGTGACGAAGGGCGAGGTGCCCGTGGGCGCGAAGTTCGCGACCACCCCCGACTGGGTGCAGCGACTCAGCTACGCCGGCCGCGTGCAGTTGCTCGCCGAGCAGCGCGGGACCGCGCCGATCCCGCTCCAGGCGCTGCGCATCGGCGACGTCGCGATCGGCACCTTCCCTTGCGAGACCTTCGCCGAGACCGGACTAGAGTACCGCCGCCGCAGCCCGTTCCGCCGTTCCTTTATGGTCGAACTGAACCACGGCTACTTTGGCTACCTCCCCCCCCCGCGCCACTTCGCCCTCGGCGGCTATGAGACTTGGCCGGGCACCAACCAGCTGGAGCCCGAGGCGAGCGTGAAGATGCTCGACGCGCTGCTCGCGCTCACCGCCAGCCTGCAGCCGGCACCGGCGCGCCGTTGAGCTCCGGCGGCGCGCGCCGGCGCGGGATCACCCGACCTGCGGGTAGCTACCGAGCCACTTCACCATCGGACAGAAGCGGCGCAGCTCCGCGATGGCCTCGCGCATCGCGGGATCCTCGTAGTGCCCCGTGACGTCGAGGAAGAAGTAGTAATCCCACGGGCGCCGCTTGCTCGGGCGCGACTCGATCTTCGAGAGGTTGATCCCGCGTTCGGCCAGCGGCATCAGCATCCGCAGGAGCGCGCCGGAGTGGGAGGCTGCCTCGTCGCCGAGGGAAACCAGCAGGCTGGTGAGATCCTTGCCCGCGCCGGCCGAGCCAGATGGCTGCCGGCCCAGCACGAAGAAGCGCGTCGTGTTGTCGGCCTTGTCTTGGATGTTCCTCACCAGCACCGGGACCCCGTAGTGCTCCGCCGCGAGTTCCCCCGCGACCGCCGCGGTGCCCGGCTCCGCCTTGGCGAGTTGCACCGCCCGGGAAGTGCTGGGCGCGTCCACCAGCTGCGCGTGGGGCAGGTGCCGCTGCAACCAGTGCCGGCACTGCGCCAGCGCCTGATCCTTCGAGTAAACGCGCGTCACGGCCTCGAGCGGCACAGTGGAGATCAGCGCATGGTTGATCTCCATATAGACTTGGGCGACCACCTTGACGTCGCTCTCGACGAAGCTGTCGAGGGCCTCGCGCACTGAGCCCTCCGTCGAGTTTTCGATTGGAATAACGGCGTAGTCCGTCTCGCCCTTCTCGACCGCGGTGAAAATATCCCCGACGGCCGCCATCGGGTGGTACCCCACGCTAGCCCCAAACTTCCGCAGCGCCGCCGCGTGGGTGTTGCTCGCCTCTGGCCCGAGGTAGGCGATCACGAGCGGTTTCTCGAGTGCGATCGCCGCGGACATGATCTCGCGGTAGATCGCGCGCAAAGCCTCGTCGCGGATCGGCCCGCGGTTGCGGGCGGTCACCTTGCGCAGCACGGCATCCTCGCGTTCCGCGACGTAGATCTGCCCGCCCGCGCTGCGCTTAACCTTGCCGATCTCCGCGGCCAGAGTGAGGCGGCGGTTCAGGAGCTCCACCAGCTGGTGGTCAATCTGATCAATCTGTTCGCGGATGGGGCCGAGGTCCATTTCAGGCGGAGGGAGGGGTGGACGGAGCGGGCGATTCCGCCACGGGCGTGGGGACGGCCGACTCGTCGGCCGGGGGTACGGGCTCCTCCGCAGGCGGCGTCGGCAAGGGGGCCTCGAGCGGCAACTGCTCGTCGGGCAGCCCCATCTCCAGGTCGCCGGGCGCCTTCGTGCT
This sequence comes from Opitutaceae bacterium, assembly GCA_044370095.1. GTDB lineage: Bacteria > Verrucomicrobiota > Verrucomicrobiia > Opitutales > Opitutaceae > ER46. The sequence goes on from JBILWD010000080.1 coordinate 6,935, forward strand.
CTCCGTCTTGCGCAGCCACTCGTCAATTTGCCGGGAGGACAGCACGTCGGAGGCAGGCAGCTCATCGAGGGATTTGATCCCCGTGAACTCGAGAAAATCGTCGGTCGTCCCGTACTGGATCGGCCGGCCTGGCGTGTCGGCGCGACCCACGATGTAAACAAGGTCCCGCTCCAGCAGCTTGTTCAATCCTGCCTCGGCGGACACCCCGCGGATGTTCTCGATCTCCGTGCGGGTGACTGGCTGCCGGTAGGCGATCACGGCCAGCGTCTCGAGGGCGGACTGGGTGAGTTTCACCGGGGGCGGCTCCTGCCGCAGGATACGTACCCAGCGCGCGAAGCGGGGCTCGGTCACCAGCCGGTAGCCGGCGTTGCCCTCGATCAGGAGGAGGCCGTCGCCCGCGGCGCGCAGTTGCGCAGCGATCGCGTCCATCGCCTCGCGGATCTGCGTGGCGGTCACGAGCGAGGGAACATCTAGGTAGAGCTCGGGATCCCCGGCGGCGGGCTCGACCAACACCTCGGCGGCCTCCTCGGCCACGGGGGCCGGGGCGGGCGCGGCCGGATCGCCGGCGGCGGGCTCCGGGGTCGCGGCCCGGTCGACGCCCGGCAGCAGTTGCTGCTCGTGGAACCGGGTGAAGGCGGCCTGGATGTCCTTGATCGCGAGCGGCTGGCTCGAGGACAGGAGCAAGGCCTTGAGGACTTTCTGGAGGTTAAACGCCATGCGCGGGCCGGCCGAGTGAGGGAGCCCCCCTCGGGGGCTGCAACCCGATTTTGCGCGCGACGCGGGCTTGTCGCGGCGGCCGCGGCCCCTTGTGCTCCCGAGATGCCCCGCCTCCTCCTCGCTTGCGCCGCGCTCGCCGCGGCCACTCCGTTGCTCCCCTCATTAACCGCCGCCGAGAAGGCGGTCCCTTACGCCCAGATCCTCGGCCCCATCCGCCTCTGGACGGGCGCCGCTCCGGGCGCCACGGGGGAGCGGCCCCAGGATATCCCGACCCTCACCCCGTACGCCCCCACCGGCCGGCCGTCCGGGGCGACGATGCTCATTCTCCCCGGCGGCGGCTACGGCGGCCTCGCCGAGCACGAGGGCACCGGCTACGCCGAATTCCTCACGCGCCACGGTATCACCTGCTACGTCCTCAAGTACCGTCTCGGCTCTGCCGGTTACCGCCATCCGGTGATGCTCCAAGACGCGGCGCGTGCGCTCCGGATGCTGCGCGCCTTCGCTCGCCGCGATGGACTCGACCCGCGGCGCATCGGCGTGATCGGCTCTTCGGCCGGCGGACACCTCGCCTCCACGCTCGTCACGCACTTCGATACCGGCCGACCCGACGACCCAGATCCCATCGAACGGGAGAGCTCCCGCCCGGACCTCGGCATTCTCTGCTACCCGGTGATCTCGCTGGGAGAGTTCGCGCACGCCGGCTCGCGGCGCAACCTGCTCGGGGACAACCCCGACCCCGCGTTGGTGCGAAACCTCTCCAATGAGCTCCAGGTGACCGCGGAGACCCCCCCGTGCTTCCTCTGGCACACCGTCGAGGACAAGGCGGTGGCGGTGGAGAACTCCCTCCTGTTCGCCTCGGCCCTACGCCGCGCGGGGGTGCCTTTCTCGCTCCACATCTACGAGAAGGGTGCCCACGGCCTCGGCTTTGGCCGACCCGACCGCCCGGCCCCACCCTGGGGAGACCAACTGGTGTACTGGTTCCGCGAGCGCGCCTTCCTGCCCTGAACCCGGCGCGGCCGGCACCCGCCGGCGACGCGAAAGCTTGCCTTGCCTTCGGCCAGCGCGGTCCGCACGTTCGACCCTTTTCCACCTCGCCGCGCCGTTTATGAACCAGAGCATCCGCAACATCGCCATCATCGCCCACGTTGACCACGGGAAGACCACCCTCGTCGACAAGCTCCTGAAGGAGGGCGGCGTCTTCCGCGCCAACCAGCAGGTCGAAGAACGCGCGATGGACTCGATGGACCTCGAGCGCGAGAAGGGCATCACGATCAAGGCGAAGAACACCTCCGTCCACTGGCAGGACAAGATCATCAACATCGTCGACACCCCGGGCCACGCCGACTTCGGCGGCGAGGTCGAGCGCGCCCTCCGAATGGTCGACGGCGTGCTCCTGGTGGTCGACGCCTACGACGGGCCCCAGGCCCAGACCCGCTTCGTGCTCCGCAAAGCGCTGCAGCACGGCCTGAAGGTTGTCATCGTCATCAACAAGATCGACCGCGACAACGCGGAGCCGGCCAAAATGTATGACAAGGTGCTGGAGCTGCTGATGGAGCTCAACGCCACCGAGGAGCAGTTCGACGCCCCGGTCGTGTACGGCTCCGGCCGCGACGGCTATATGATGTACAAGCTCGAGGACGAGCGGAAGAACATGACCCCACTCTTCGAGACTATCCTCAACCACGTTCCGCCCCCGTTCGCCAAGCCCGACGACCCTTTCCACATGTTGGTGTCGAACATCGACTGGAGCGACTACGTCGGGCGCATCGCGATCGGCAAGATCCTCGGCGGCCGCGCCAACGTCGGCGACAACGTGTTCACGATCCGCCACTCGGACGGAAAGCGGATCCGCTCCAAGATCACCAAGGTCTTCGAGTACTCGGGCCTCGGCACCCAAGAGTCCACTGCGGGCGTCGCGGGGAACATCGTGGGGCTCTCCGGCTTCGAGGACATCGACATTGGCGACACCATCGCGGCCGCGGAGGAGGCCCACGCCCTGCCCTTCACGCAGATCGATCCGCCCACCCTCGAGATGCAATTCTGCGTCAACGATGGCCCGCTGGTCGGCCAGGAGGGTAAGCTCGTCACCTCGCGCCAGCTGCGCGAGCGTCTCTTCCGCGAGCTCAAGACCAACGTTTCCATCAACATCGAGGATAGCGACCGAGCGGGTGTCTACAACGTGAAGGCCCGCGGTGCGATGCAGGTGGCAGTGCTGGTCGAAACGATGCGGCGCGAAGGCTTCGAACTGCTCGTCTCGCGTCCGACCGTGATCGAGAAGGTCGTCGAGGGTCGTCGCATGGAGCCTTACGAGACCGTCTGGATCGAGGTGCCGGACGAGTGTGTCGGCTCCGTGATGCAGAACCTCGCGAACCGCAAGGGGCAGCTCACCAATATGGAGAAGCACCCCTACTCCACAATGATCGAGGCCACCATCACGACCCGCGGCCTGATCGGGATGGAGATCGACGTGGTCAATATGACCAGCGGCCGCGGCGTGATGAGCCACCTCTTCAAAGAGTACGGCCCCTACGCGGGCGAGGTGCTCACCCGCCTCACTGGGACGCTCATCGCCACCGAGGCCGGCGAGACGACCAGCTACGCGCTGGTGATGTGCCAGGAGCGCGGGAAGCTCTTCGTCAGCCCCGGCGAGCAGGTGTACGAGGGAATGATCATCGGCGAGAATCCCCGTAACGAGGACATCTCGGTCAACGCGGTCCGCGAGAAGAAGCTCACGAACTTCCGTTCTCAGGGCGAGGGCGTGGCTACCGGGCTGACCCCGGCAACCAAGCTCTCCCTGGAGCGCGCCATCGAGTACATCGCCGCCGACGAGCTCGTCGAGGTGACACCCAAGAGCCTCCGGCTCCGCAAGCGTATCCTCAAGGAAGTCGAACGCCGGAAGGTCACCCGCGCCGCCAAGTCCGCGGACTGACGCGCCGCGCGGCGCGGCCTCAGTCGCTCACCGGCGGTCGGGGCCGCCATTCCGCCGGCACCGGGAGCCCCGCGCGTTCGCAGTACTCCGAGATATCCGCCGCCAACGGCGCGGAGAATACGTGTGGGAAACCGGCCCGCGTCAGATCGATGCCGGCGCAGTGGAGCGCCTGTCGCGGCAGCACCAGACGAGTCGCCAGCGCGGCCGTCCAGCCGGTCGTGATGAACTCGAGGTAGAGCCGCGCGTCGGGGCCGTAGATCTTGTCCCCGAGGACAGACTGGCCTAGCCACTGCGCATGCGCCCGGATCTGGTGCTTGCGGCCCGACACGGGGACCACGCGGACAAGGCTGAGGCTGCCGTCGGGGGCGTAAGCGAGGGGTTGGAAACGCGTGACCGCCGTCTTGCCCTCCCCCGCCGCCACCACCGCGGACTTGGTAAACACCGGGCTGGCGAGATCATCTCCGAGTGGCTGGTCGACGAGGATTTCCGTCTCCAGCCGTCCCGTGAGGAGCGCGAGGTAGACCTTACCGATCCGCCGCTCCTGTAACGCGGTCTGCAGGCGGCTCGCGGCGCGCGCGTCCTTGGCCACCACCACCAGGCCGCTGGTCTCACGGTCTAGGCGGAACACAAGATGCACCGTGGGCAGACCCGTGAGCTCCCGCAGCGCGCCGACCAAGCTGGACCAGGGTCCGGCCTTGGAGGGGTGACAGACCACATCCCCAGGTTTGTCGACCACGAGCAGCCGCTCGTCTTCGAACACGATCCAGCGCCGCAACTCCTCCGGAGCGAGGATGCGCACCCGCTCCGTAGATTGCGGACGGCGGGGCCAGGCGCAGGCCCGACCCGCCCAGCGATCCGGCGGAACCTCCGCTTCGAAGCTCACGGCAACGCCGGCCCGGCCCGGCGCCGAAGGACAAGGCCAGCGACGCGGGCGGCGGCGGCGCGGGGAAGACAGCTACCCGCCCAGGTCAGCACCAAGTTGCGCAGGCCGGGCACCGCGTGGGGCCGGTCCCGCGCCCAAGCCCGGAGGGCGAAGCGCGCCACCTCTTCCGCCCCCATCGCCGCTCCCGGCAACCGGTCCAGGCCGGCGGCGTCGAAAAACCCCGTGGCAGTAGTGCCGGGGCAGCAGGCGGTCACCCGCAGGCCGGACCCCCTCAACTCCTCGCGCAACGCCAGCGACCAGCTGAGCAGGAAGGCCTTGCTCGCCCCGTAGGTCGCCGCGTACGGGGTCGGCTGATACGCGACGACCGAGGCCACGTTCAGAACGCCGCCGCCGCGGACCCGCAGCACTGGCAACAGCCGCGCGGTGAGGTCGACGACCGCGCGCACGTTCACATCGATGATCGCCAGCTGCCGCGCAGGATCATCGCCCGGGAAGCGCCCGAAGGCGCCGAGGCCGGCGTTGTTCACCAGCAGCACCGGTCCCGCCGGCACGTTGTGCAGCCACGCGCTGACGGCGGCAGCCGCCCGCGCCAGCGCCACGGGATCCGCGAGATCGCAGGCGACGTGGTGCGGCGGAGGCTGGAAAGTAGCTCCGGTTTTTTCCGCGTAAGGACGCCGGGAGAGGTTGCAAACCGGGACCGCCGGGCGCAGGCTCCTCAACAGACAAATGAATGCTTCCCCCAGACCGGAGGAGCCTCCCGTGACGACCGCGGCCGCGAGATCAGGCAGAGTCGGGGCGTTCAGGGACATAAGTGGAGCATTGATTATTTTCCGCGACTCCGGCCCCCGGCCGGCGGCCGCGCACACGAAACCAAACGCAGCATCATGAACAGCCAAAACCACCACGAAGTCATCGTCTCCGGCATTCATCTCGAGCTC
>JBILWD010000323.1:0-4118 GCA_044370095.1 Opitutaceae bacterium
CGGCGGCCGAGTGGGCGAACACGGGTCGGCCCGCGAGCGGGGCGAGGACCTTGTCGGCTACGGCCCCGGCCATCCGGGAACCACTGCCGGCGGCGAGCAAGATGGCGGCGGTGCGGCCCATCGGGTTTCAGGCGCCGACTTCCGCGAGAATCGCGCGGGCGGCGGCGACCGGGTCGGGCGCCTTGAAGATCGGCCGGCCGACCACCAGGTAATTCGAACCGGCCTGCACCGCTTCGGCGGGCGTCATCACGCGCGTCTGGTCGTCCGCACGCGCGTCGCGGGGGCGGATGCCGGGGGTGACCAACTTTACCTCCGGCGGGAGGATGGCGCGCAGCGGGGCGATCTCGAGCGGCGAGCAGACGAGCCCGCGCAGGCCGGCGTCGGCGGCGAGGCGGCCGAGACGGACGACCTGTTCCTCGGGCGAGCCGGCGACGCCGGTCGCGGCGAGCGCGGGCGCGCCCATCGAAGTGAGGACGGTGACGCCGAGGAGGAGCAGGTCGGGCGCGTGCTGGCGCTGGGCCTTCACCGCCCATTCCATCATCTCGCGGCCGCCGCTGGTGTGCAGAGTGAGCATCCCAACCGGCAGGCGGGAGGCGGACTCCACCGCCTTCGCCACCGTGTTCGGGATGTCGTGCAGCTTGAGGTCGAGGAAGACCTTGAACCCGAGGTCGGCGATCTCGCGGACGGCGTCGGGTCCGCAGGCCGTGAACATCTCGAGCCCCAACTTGGCCCAGCGTACGGTGCCCTGCAGTTGGCGGAGCACTGGGGCGACTTCACGGGGCGACTGGGCGTCGAGGACGAGGATCAGTTCGCAGGGCATCGGGCGGGAGTAAGGCCGGCCCGACCCGGGGTTAGAAGTCAAAACGGCAGGGGCGCCGCGGCGCTTGCGCCGGGCTCGCCGCCGCGCGAGAAGGGCGTCGTGCTGCCGCTGGTCCTCGCCGCCCCCGCCAAGATCAACCTCCTGCTCGCCATCACGGGCCGGCGGCCGGACGGCTTCCACGATCTGGTTTCGGTCGTCGCCACGCTGGACTTGGCCGACACTCTGGAGGCGGAGCTGGCGGCGGAATTATTGCTGGCCTGCGACGACCCGGAGTTGCCGACCGGACCCGACAATCTCGTGCTGCGGGCCGCGGCGGCCTTCCGGCGGGAGACCGGTTGGGCGGGTGGCGTGGCTTTCCGGCTCCGCAAGCGCATTCCCGCGGGCGCGGGTCTCGGGGGTGGCAGCAGCGACGCGGTGGCGGCCCTGCGGGCGCTCAACCAACTGGCCCCGCCCGATCGTCGCCTCGACCTGCCCGGATTGACGGGGCTGGCGGCCGAGCTCGGCTCTGACTGCCCTTTGTTCCTCGCGGAGGGCCCCGTGGTGCTGCGGGGCCGGGGTGAGTTGGTCGAACCCCTGCTTCCGGCGGAGGCGGCGCGCCTGCGTGGCCGGAGGGTGCTCGTTTTCAAGCCGGCCTTTGGCATCGCGACGCCGTGGGCCTACGCCCGCCTCGCCGCGGGGGCGCCTGAGTCCTACTGGCCGGCGGCGGCCGCGGAGGCGTGGCTGGCCCGCTGGCGGGCGGATTCGGCGGCGCCGGCGGAGGCCCTGCTGCGGAACACGATGGAGGGGCCGGCGTTCGCCAAGTTTCCCGCCCTCCCCGAACTGCTCGCCCGGCTGCAGGCTGCCGCGGGGGTGGAGGGCCGGATGAGCGGCAGCGGCAGCGCCTGCTTCGCCTTCCTGCCGGAGGGGATGCCGGCGGCCCCCCTCTTCGACCTGGTGCGGGCCGGCTGGGGCCCCTCGGCGTTCGTCGCCGAGGCGCGGATCGCTTAAATCCGCATTGACCCGTCCCCGGGCGGGGAGGTTATTCAAGGGCGGCGCCCGCGTCACCCCGCGCAGGCCCACCTCCCTTTCACCGATGGAAACCCGGGATCGCCACGAGTTCACCGTGCAAGGCATCGCCGCCTCGCAGGGGATCGCGTATGGCCAGGTTTTCCTGTACCTGCAAAGCGAGCTCGAGGTCCCCGACTACCAGGTTGAGACGGAGCGGCGCATCGACGAGGTGGCCCGCTTCGACCGCGCGCTGGTCGCGACCCGCCAGCAGATCGCCCGCATCAAGGCCGAGGTAGAGCGCAATCTCGGGCCGGAGGAGGCCGCGATCTTCGACGCCCACCTGCTCGTGCTCGAGGACGAGGCCCTCATCGGCGAGACCGTGCGCGAGTTCGAGGAGTCCGGCCGCAACATCGAGGGCTGCTTCCAGCGCGTCTCCGCGCGCTACATCCGGGCGTTCGAGGAGATCGACGACGAGTACCTGCGCGAGCGCGCGGTCGACCTGCGCGACGTCGCGCAGCGGGTCCTCCAGAACCTCCTCGGCCAGACCGAGAATTCCCTGAAGCGCCTGGCCGGCGAGCGCATCGTGGTCGCCGTCGACATCTCGCCCTCCGCCTCCGCCTCGCTCGACCGTTCCTCGGCCCTGGCACTGGTGACGGATTCCGGCAGCAAGACGAGCCACGCGGTCATCGTGGCCCGGTCGATGAAGATCCCGGCCGTGGTCGGGCTCCGCGACCTCACCCGGCGGGTCAGCGACGGGGACTGGGCGATCATCGACGGCTACGACGGCCTCGTCATCGTCAACCCCTCCGAGGCGACGCTCTTCCGCTACGGGAAGATCCAGGAGCGCAAGAAGTCGTTCGAGGCGCTCCTGCGGGAGGTCAGTCACCTCCCGGCCGTGACGCTGGACGGCGTGGCGGTGACGTTGCAGGCCAACATTGAGAAGGCGGACGAGACCCGGCTGGTGGCGGAGCACGGGGCGGAGGGCGTCGGCCTTTACCGCACGGAATTCCTCTACCTGAACGCGGGCCGCCTACCGACCGAGGAGGAACAGTACCGCGATTACCGGGCGGTGGTGGAGGCGGTGGCGCCACGGCCGGTGGTCATCCGCACCCTGGATCTGGGCGGCGACAAGCCGATGACGGGCCAGACCGACCTGTTCCCGCGGGAGTCGAACCCGTTTATGGGCTTCCGGGCCATCCGCTGGTGCCTCGAGCACGCCGCGGTCTTCAAGGTCCAGCTCCGGGCCATCCTGCGGGCGAGCGCCCACGGGCGGGTGCGGATGATGTACCCGATGATCAGCGGGGTGGACGAGCTGGCGCGGGCCAACGCGCTGCTCGCCGAATGCCGGGAGGAGCTACGGACGGCCGGCATCCCCCACGACGCGGAGCTGGAGGTGGGTACGATGATCGAGATCCCGAGCGCCGCTCTGATCGCCGACCTTCTCGCTCGCCAGTGCCGGTTCTTCAGCATCGGGACGAACGATCTAATCCAGTACACCCTCGCGATCGACCGCGGGAACGACCGCATCGCCCACCTCTACGAGCCAACGCACCCGGCGGTCCTGCGCTCGCTGCGCCACATCGTCACCGAGGCCCACCGCGCCGGCATCCCGGCGGGCGTTTGCGGGGAGATGGCGGGCGATCCGATCTACGCGCCGCTGCTGCTCGGCCTCGGCTTCGACTCTTTGAGTATGTCGCCGGCGTGGATCCCCTCCGTGAAATACCTCATCCGGGCGATGCGGATGAGCGATGCGCGCGCGCTCGCAGAGGAGGTGCTCGCGCTCGAATCGGCCCCCGCGATCCACGCCCGCTGCGAGGCGTTCTACCGGGCGCGGGTGCGGCTGGAGTGACCCGCGCTGCGAGTTGCACGGCGGCCGAACCGCGATAAGCAGTTTTTTCCGATGACCACGCGCTTCGCCCTCTCCTGGTGGTTGGTCGGGCCGCTCGGGCTGCCGCTGCTGCTGCTCGCGGGCTGTAACTCCGTCTTCACCCCTAAGTACCGGGTTTTGGTGGACGCCATCGCGGCCCCGGACCTACCCGCGCCGGCCGGCGGCAAGTCGTACCGCCTACTCGCACGCAAATCCACCGTCACGGGCCAGCAGGCCCAGGTGGATGTGATCAAGGCGTGCGTCGACGCCGCGCTCGCGGGCAAGGGAATGTTCGAGGCGCCCGCGAGCGTGCCCCCTGACTTGTTCATCGAGGTGGGCTTTGGGGTGGCGGCTACGCCCCGGGTCGATGCCGGTTCGCGGGAGACCTTCCTGCAGCTCGCCGCCCGCGCCAACGCCTCCCGCGGGATCGACAAGGGCACCGGT
>JBILWD010000324.1:0-4101 GCA_044370095.1 Opitutaceae bacterium
CGCGATCGACCCCTGGATGAAACCCGCCAGGTAAAGCGCCGCCGCCAGCCAGAGCCAGGTGCGGTCGGTGAAGGGCAGGATCATCGGAGGCGGGAGGCTGGGTGGCGGAGGTCCCCGGGGCAAGCCCCGGCCCCGCGCCTTACCCGGTCCAGGGCCGACTCGGCCGCACTAGGATCTCCTCGACGTTGGCCCGCGCCGGGAGGGAAAGGGCGAACCAGATGCATTCCGCGATATCCTCCGCCCGCAGCATGCGCGCCCGTGCCTCCGGGGGCGGCGCGGCGGGCCGTTTGGCCAGCAGCGGGGTATCGATGTCCCCCGGGAATACGCAGCAGGCGCGGATCCCCCGGTCGCGTTCCTCGGCGTTGATGGTCTGGGTGAGTCCGGTCAGGCCGAACTTGGAGATCACGTAGGCGGCGCCGGACTTCGCCGAGGCCTGCCGGCCGGCCTCGGAACCGACGTTCACGATCGTGCCCTGCCCGGCGCGGCGCATCGTGGGCAGTACCGCCTGTACCAGCGCCAGCACGCCGTCGATGTTGGCTGCCATCACCGCCCGGTAGTCCTCCGGGGACAGGATCTCGAGCGAACGCCGCGGGATGTTGTGACCGGCGGCGTTGACGAGCGCGTCCACCCGTCCGGCAATGCGCCCTGCCCGCGATGCGAGGCGCGCGATGGCGTCTGGATCCGCCAGATCGCAGGGCAGAAAATGGAGGCGCGCCCGCTGTGCGGCCGGCACGAGCGCCGCGGTTTCCTGGAGAGTTTCCGCCCTGCGTCCGCTAGCGGCCACGCTCCAGCCGCCGCGCAGGAGTCGCAGGGTCGTAGCGCGCCCGACCCCGGAACCGGCGCCGGTCACGAGGGCAAAGGGGCGGGAGGAGGTACGGACAGTCGGCATAGACTTCAGGGGAGTGGAGCGGTGGCACCGGCGTTCCGGCAGACGGTGAGCGGAAGCTCGGTCAGCAGCCGGACGCCCGGGGCTGCGGCCAGCAAGGAGGGGATCACGTTGAGCAGCGCGGCGACGGTGGCGTCGTCGCCCGCGACGCCACCCTGGAGGTGGACGTTGAGGCCGGGACGGCCCTGGATCACGATGGCGTCGTGGGGGAGGGGCGCCCCGAGGTACATCTGCAGGTCGAGCCGGATCCGGGTTTCCCCGCCGGCGAGGCCAACGCAGCGCTGGTGCAGGCCGAGGGTGCGGCCTGGCGCGACGTCAAAGTGGGGCGTGACGACCCGGCTCTCGGCCACGACGGGCTCGCAGGTCTCGCGAATCTCGTCGAGCCGCCAGCCCAGCCCGTGGGCCAGCAGGGCGACCGACTGCCGGAAGCCAGCGTGCCCAGCCGTACCGGCGGCGAACCGGGCGCGGAACTCGGCCGGATCCTGCCCGCTGCCGATCTTCGCCTGCAGCGGCTGGCGGCGCGTGCGGGCGTCAACGACCCGCTCCACGTACACCGCGGACACCTCCCGGCAGACGCCCGTCAGGCACAGCGGGAGCACGTCCATCACGAATCCGGGATTGACGCCGGTGCCGACTAACCGCGCCCCGGTACGGCGGCAGAGGGCGTCTATCTCCCCGGTCCTCTCTGGCGCGAGCAGGCGCGGGAAGATCAGTTCTTCGCAAGTGGAGGCGACGCTCACGCCCGCCTCGAGCGCCGGCATCACCTGCGCGAAGGAGCGGGTGGCGTCCGAGCCGGCGGTGTGGAGGAGGACATCGGGCAGACCGGCGTGCGCGGTGAGCGCGGCGAAGGTGGGGTGAATGCGCGCTGCCGTGGGCAAGGGGCACCCCAACGCCTCGGCGGCTGGGCGACCGGCAAGGGCCGGGTCGATCTCGACGGCGCCGATCACCTCTAGGTCCGCGCGTTCCGCGGCAAGCCGCAGCGATTCCTTTCCGATGGGTCCGAGGCCAAATTGGGCGATCTTGATCCGGCGCATCCCGCGAGGCTCAGCACCCGGGCGCCGCGGGGCAAGGCGAACCCTTCGTTCCTCCCTCGGCGCCCTCGCGGCGGCCGCGGAAGAATGCCTGCAACAACGTGCGGCATTCCTCCTCGAGGACCCCGCCAGCGGTAAGCTCAAGGCGGTGGTTCATTCGGGGCAGTTGATTGAGGTCCGTGGCGCCGCCCAGACATCCCATCTTCGGGTCCGGGACTGCGTAACAGACCCGCTGGACACGGGACATTAGCAGCGCCCCGGAGCACATCGGGCAGGGCTCCTTGGTCACGAAGACGGTGGCCCCGTCGAGCCGCCAGTCGCCACGCGCGGCCGCCGCCTGGGTGAGGGCGAGCATCTCCGCGTGGGCGGTTGGATCCCGGTTGCCCTCCACGGTGTTGTGAGCGGCGGCGACGACCTCTCCGTTCACGGCGATGATCGCCCCGATCGGCACCTCGCCCCCCTGCCACGCGTCGATCGCCTGATTGTAGGCGAGGCTCATAAAGAACGCGTCGTCCCGGACCAGCTGCGAGGGATGGAGCTTGGGGAATGGGCAGGGAGGCGGGGGCGCGGCCATAAGGCGAGGGCGGGAAGCTTGACTAAGGGTGCCGCCTTCTGGCTTACAAGGGGTTTCGAAAGTCCCTTATGCTCAACACCTCGTTCCGGATCGCCCTTACGTCCTCCTATGTCGTCTGACAACAACGCGATCGAGGTGGAGGGCAAGGTGGTGGCGGTACTGCCTGGCACGATGTTCAAGGTCCAGCTGTCGAACGGGCACGTGGTGCTCGCGCACATCTCGGGCAAGCTCCGCAAGAACTTCATCAAGATCGCCGCGGGCGACACCGTGAAGATGGAGATGAGCCCGTACGATCTGGAGAAGGCGCGGATCACCTTCCGGATGAAGGAGCAGAATTCCAATTACACGCCGCCGCCGCGGCGCCGGAATTACTGAGCCGCCCCCCGGCTCCTCGCCGATGGCCGACGACCTGAGCCGGGCCCGGGGTGCTTGGGCCGGTCCGATCGACGCGCTCCTCTCCTTCCTCGGGCTTGAGCGCGGGCTTTCCGCCAACACCCTCGCCGCCTACCGGCGTGACCTCGATCAGGCCGCGGCGTTCCTCGCCCGGCGCGGGGCCGCCGATTGGGGCGCGGTGACCGGGGACCACGCCGCGGCTTGGCTCCAATTCCTCGCGGCCGGCGACTACGCGGTGGCCAGCGTGGCGCGCAAACTCTCGGCGCTTCGAATGCTCGCGCGCCAACTGGTGCGGGACGGGGTGCGGCCCGACGACTTCACGATCCTGCTGTCCGGCCCGCGCCCGGGTCGTCGGATGCCCCGCGCCCTGTCCGCGCCGGAGGTCGCTCGGCTGGTGACCGCGCCGGTGGGACCGGATCCGCGCTCGCTCCGGGACCGGGCGATCCTAGAGCTCTTCTACTCGAGCGGGCTACGCGTGTCCGAACTTGCCGGGCTGCTGCTGACGCAGCTCGACCTTGAGGGCGGCGGGTTGCGGGTGTTCGGCAAGGGTTCGAAGGAACGGGTGGTGCCGGTCGGTCGGCAGGCCTGCGCCGCATTGCGGGACTACCTCGCGGGCGGGCGGCCCGCGCTGGTGCGGCCCCACACGCGCGGGCACGTTTTTCTCAACCACCGCGGCCGCGGCCTCACGCGCGTGGCGCTGTGGATGATCGTCAAGGCGCACGCGCGGCGCGCCGGCATCGACCCGCGCGTGAAGCCGCACGACCTGCGGCACTCGTTCGCGACGCACCTCCTCGCGGGCGGGGCCGACTTGCGGGCGATCCAGGAGATGCTGGGACACGCCAGCATCTCCACCACCCAGATCTACACCGCGGTGGAGCCCCGGCGGCTGGCCGAGGGCCATCGAAAGCATCACCCGCGCGGCCGCGGCGCGGTCTGATCCCGCCGGGTTCAGTTCAGGGGCGGGCGAGGGCGATCGCGCTGCGCACGTCCTTCTCGCCCAGGCGGGCGACATTCACCGGCGCGTCGACGCCATCGCGGGGGATCTCGTTCGCGAACTGCCCGGTGTCACCCAGTTGCCGCTGCAACCGGGTGATCTCGGCTCGCAGCTTCGCCAGATTTCCCGCCTGCGCGGGATCGCCGGCGAGGTTGCGCTGCTCGTTCGGATCACGGGTCAGGTCGAAGAGCTCCCAAGCGTCCTTCTTCCAATAATGGATCAG
>JBILWD010000325.1:0-4063 GCA_044370095.1 Opitutaceae bacterium
CCCGCGTACTCCCCGTTGTAGCCGTTGTCCGGACCGGAGGGCACCGTGCCGGAGAGGATGCCGGAGACGAAGTAGTCGGTGATGCGCTTGTCGAACCACGAGACGGAAACGTTGCCGACCGGCTCGAAGTAATACTCGAGGGAGGCGTCCCAGCTCGTGGCCATCCGCGGGCGCAGCGAGGGGTTGCTGATGGTCAGTGTTTGCGCCTGCTCGTTCACCGTCTCGCTCGGCATCAGGTTGGAGAGCGGGGGGCGACCGAAGCTGGTAGACCAGCTGACGCGGCCCTTGAGGTTGGGGAGGAAGTCGTGCGTGAGGTGCGCGCTGGGGAAGGACTTCGTGTAGCTCCCGGAGAGCTCGCGGCGGTTGGCCTCGTAGTCGCGCCGCGCCGCGCCCGCCGGATCGGCGGTCTGCTGCGCGGCGGTGCTGCCGACGCGTCCCCGCACATAGCCCCAGCTCTCGTCCTCGGTCGCCTCCGTGCGGATGCCCGCCAGCAGGCCGGTGGCGCCGACGCGCCCTTGGGCCATCAGGTAGCCAGCGGTCACCGTCTCGGTCGCGAGCCGCGCGCCGGTGTAGCGGGAGGACTCGTAGAAATAGAGGTCCTCGCGCCAGAGCGCGGTGTCGAGCGGAGTCCGATTGCGGGCGACTGCGTGGGCGCTGATCCGCGGGAGGTTCTGGCCCAGCTGCCGGTCGCCGAACACGGCGATCGAGGGGTCCACGGGCAGCTGCGCGGCGCTGGTGCCGGTGAACGTGAAGCGGCGGTTCTTGTTCACGCGGGTGCCCGCGATCTCCTCGCGCCAGCGGAGGCCCGCCTTGACGAAGGCCGCGTTCAGGCCGGCGAGGCGCAGGCGCGCGTTGCCCCGCAGTTCCCGGATCTCGTGGATGGGCTTGTTGTCGTTAAACAGGTAGGTGGCTGGCCGATAGCTGGCGGCGTTCGCGAGGTCCGGTCCGCCGGCCTGGATGAACCGCGGGTAGAGGTCGGACCGCGTGCGGTCGAGGATCCAGCCCACGCCCGTCGCCTGGATGGTGAGATCGCCGCCGTCACCCGAGCCGCTACTGATGCCGTCGAGGCTGACCACGCCGTTGTAGTCCAGCTCAAGCGGGCCGAAGCGGTGCTCCGCGCCGAGGTCGAGGTGGCGCTGGCGGTGGAAGAAATTGGACATCTGCGACTGCAGCGAGACGGTCGAGGCGGCGATCGGGCGCACTTGCGTCACGCGGTCGGTGTAGCCCGGGATGACGCCCGACGCGGGCCCGGGCACGGTGTTCTGGTTGCCGGTGAAGGCGCGGAAGTAGTAGCGGAGGCGGAAGCGCTCAAAGGCGTCGTTGAAGATGTAGTTCAGCGAGAGCTTGGTGTTCTCGGAGAGCCGGTAGTCGAACTTCAGGTTGAGACTCGATTGCTTGCGGTTGTTGTAATTGTCCTGGGTACGGAAGTCCCAGAGGTAGGCGGGCGCCGTGGTGGTGTTCTGGAAGTCGCGCGAGGTGCTGAAGAAGCCGACCGCCTGCTCGCTGTAGAATAGGTTGAGCGCCATCCCGAGGTTCCGCTCGCCGCCCAGCACGCTGAAGACCTCCTGCCACGCGACGTTCAGCAGCGGATGGGTGCGGTGCTGCTCGCGCAGGGGGATCTGCTGGGTGCCCGGCGGGGCGACGCGCGCCGAGAAATTATAAGTGATGCGCCGCTGCTCCTTCATCCCGAGGGGCGAGCGGCTCTTGAGGTTCACCGTCCCGCCGAGCGAGCCGGCCTCCTTGTCGGGCGTGTGCCCCTTGGTCACTTCCAGCGCCTCGAACATCGAGCCGGTCATCGTGTGGATGCGCGTCTGCCGCGAGTCGCCGCCTTGGCTGCCCAGCAGGGCGCCGTCGACGGTGATGGTGTTACTGCCCGGTCCCATCCCGCGGATGGTGAACCCGACGATGTTGCCCTCGTCGCTCAGGTTGCCGGCCACGCCCGGCAGGAGCACCGCGAGCTCGCTCGCGTTCATATTCGGCAGATTCCCGTAGGCGTCGAGCGCGACGACGTTCTTCACGTTGGGCGCGTTGCGCTGGGCGGTCAGCGCGGCCGCGTTGCCCTCGCGCTCGCCGGTGACGGTGAAAGTGTCGAGGCGGTAGATCGCCGCGGTGAGGTCGAAGCTCCGGGTGGTGGCCGCCGCGCCGGCGACGGTTACCGTCCCACGGGCCGGGTCGAGACCGAGATAACTGGCGACCAGCTCGTGGGTGCCGTCGGGGATGTCCACCAGCACGTAGCGGCCGGTGGCGTCCGTGAGGGCGGACAGGCCGAGCCGGGGTACTTCGACCCGCGCGCCTTCGAGGAGGTTGCGGGTCGCGGCGTTACTGATGGTGCCGGTCACGGTGCCGGCGAACGCGGGGAGCGCGGGCAGGAGGGCCGCGGCGAGGAGGAGGGGGCGGAGCAGGCGGGGCATCGGTGCAGGGTAGGTCAGGGGTGAGGGGTGGGGGCTAAGGCTTGGTTAGCGGCGAATTACTTCCGGGCGTGATCGCGGGCGAGGTGTTCGGCGAGGACGTCGTGGCCGAAGTCACCCTTGAACTCCCGGAACACGGTGTGGCTGTGGTTCGCCTGGTTCTGGAAGTTGTCGAACTCGATCAGGAAGGTCGGACCTTGGATGCGGTAGTAGGTGGCCTTGCTACGGTCGAGGCCGCCGGCCCACGCGAAGGTGATGCGGTCGAGCCCGGCAGCGCTGATCTCGGCGAACTTCTCCGCCGCCAACTCCGGCCGCCAGCGGCCGAGGTAAAGGCGCAGCAGGCCGAGCAGTTGCTCCCGCTGGGCGGGGTTCATGCGCGCGGCGGGCAAGCCTGCAGGCGCGAGTGGATCCACGCGCTTCCGGTTGGTGGTCACGATCTCCTTCAGCGCTTCCGGCGCGAAGATGGCCTCGCGCCGCTGGTCGGCGTCGAGCGCGTTGACCAGCGCCAGCCCCTGGTCCTCTTCCTCGGCGAGTGGCCGTTCGCCCCGGCGGGGCCCCGCGCGCACTTCGGCCGGGTTGCTGCCAATGAAGGACGGGGCGAAGAACACGTGCCGGCCACCGACGATGGTGAAGTTGAACGAGAGGTGGTGGCCCTCGAACCGCCAGCCCCAGTGGGCCGCCGAACCCGGCTCCCCGAAGAAAGTGAGGTAGTAAAGCGTCGGGTCGCGCCGGCCCTTGGTGTCCTTCTCGAGCTCCTTCAGCACGAGCTCGAGGGCGATGATCGCTTGCGCCTTGGCTTGTCCGGTTTGGCTCAGGCCGGTCCGGAGCAGTGCCAGGCCGAGCGCTTGCTGGTCGGTCGTCAGCCGCTTGAAGGGCACGCCCTGGCGCGCGAGCGGCACGAAGTTCCAGTTCTCTCGTTCGGCGTCCGTGAGGGGGTAGTTCGCGAGCTTCCGCTGTCCGGCATCGAGGGCCTCGAGGAAGGTGCGGGCGGCCTGGGTCATCTCCGCGGCGACCTCGTGGGCGCGCAGCGGCAGGCAGTTCAGGAGGGCGAGCAGGGCGAGGACGGGCAGGGTGGGGCGGGGCACGCGAGGGTGATGCCTCTCTGGGCCGTCGGGGGCAAGGGCGGAGCGGGCGCGATTGCGCGGTTGCGCCGCGCCGGCGAGGGCGTTTCCTGCAGGGTGATGTCGACCGCCTCCGCCGAAGCCGTGCCCGTCCCCGTCCCGCTGCCCGAGGGGGTCCGCGCGGGCACCGAGACGCTGGTGCGACTGACGTCGGCCGCGGGGGCAAAGGTGCGGGCGCTGATCGCCCGCGAGGCGCAGGGCGATTTTCTGCGCATCGCGATCACCGGCGGCGGGTGCAACGGCTTGAGCTACCAGCTGAAGTTCGTCCCGGCGGCGCGCCGGGGGGATCTCTGCGTCGACACCGGGGGCGTGCGGGTGTTGGTCGACAGTCGCAGCGCGCTCTACCTGAAGGGCACGCACGTCGACTACTCGGCGGCCCTGGTCGCGGGGGGCTTCAAGTTCTCCAACCCCAACGCCAAGGCCAGCTGCTCGTGCGGCGAGAGCTTTAGCCTGTGAGCCGTCGCTGCGACGCGGGCGGGCCGCGCAATTAACCCTTGCCCCCGGGGTGGGGTCAGGGGAACACTCTCCTGTCCC
>JBILWD010000081.1:0-12214 GCA_044370095.1 Opitutaceae bacterium
TGGACGGCCGGAGTTTCCGCGGGCGCACCTTCATCGACGCGACCTATGAGGGTGACCTCCTCGCGGCGGCCGGGGTGAGCCACCGCAACGGTCGCGAGGCCAACCGCGAGCACGGTGAGACCCTCAATGGCGTCCGCTCCCTGCCTCCCGAGCGCACCGCCGGCATCGACCCCTTCGTGGTACCGGGCAACCCGGCGAGCGGCCTGCTGCCCGGCGTCGCCCCCCGCGCGCCCGGACCCGAGGGCGAGGCCGACCCGGGGGTCCAGGCCTACACCTTCCGCGTGTGCCTGACCGATGTGCCCGGCAACCGCGTGCCCCTCACCCGGCCGGAGAACTACGATCCGCGGCACCACGAGCTCGTCCTGCGCTTCATCGCCGGGCGCCCGCTGCTGCCCGGCCCACGGCTCTTCACACTCACCCCGATGCCCAACCGGAAGACGGACACCAACAACCGGGACCTCTTCTCGACCGACCTCATCGGGGGCGCCACCGGCTGGGCCGAGGCGGGCTACGAGGAGCGGGAGCGTCGCTGGCGGGAGCACCGGGATCACGTGCAGGGGCTGCTGTGGTTCCTCGCGCACGACCCGCGCGTGCCCGCCGCGACCCGCGCCGAGGTCGCGCGTTGGGGCCTGGCCCGGGACGAGTTCACCGCCACCGGCCACTGGCCCTTCCAGCTCTACGTGCGCGAGG
The DNA here is from genome assembly GCA_044370095.1 of Opitutaceae bacterium. Taxonomy (GTDB): domain Bacteria; phylum Verrucomicrobiota; class Verrucomicrobiia; order Opitutales; family Opitutaceae; genus ER46. The sequence goes on from JBILWD010000081.1 coordinate 691, forward strand.
CCCGCCGGATGAGCGGCGAATACGTCATCACGGAAAACGACGCGCGCCGGCGGACCACCGTGCCCGATCCCGTTGCGTTCGCCTCCTATGCCCTCGATTCGCACGTCGTCGGGCTCTACGCGGACGCGGAGGGCCGCCTGCGGGTGGAAGGGCACTTCCTGGAGAACATCCGGGCCTTCCCCCTGAGTTACCGGGCGCTCCTGCCGCGCCGGGCCGAGGCGGACAACCTGCTCGTGCCCGTCTGCCTCTCGTCCACCCACGCGGCCTACGGCTCGATCCGGATGGAACCGGTGTTCCTGATGCTGGGCCAGGCGGCGGGGGCGGCGGCCGTCCTCGCGCGCGAACACGGCGGCTCGCCGCACGCGGTGCCCTACGCCCGGCTGCGCGAGGTGCTGACGCGGGCCGGCGCGGTGCTGGACCTTCCCCGCGCCGAGGGTCCCGCCCGCGGGCCGGCCGGCACGGCTGATCCCGCGGCGCTGGCCGCGGTCGACGCGCTGCACGCGCGCGGCCACTTCGCCCCGGCCGAGGCCTCCGTCAGCGCGTGGCGCAACGCGGTCCGGCCCGGCGCAACCGTCGAGGCCGCCCGGGCTCGCGCCCTGCTCGTGGCGGTCGCGGCGCGCGTCGAACCGGGCGTGAGCGAACCGAGCGCGGCGCTCGCGCTGCTGGCCCGCCGCGGCGTGCGCCTCGGGACCGACTGGACGGCGCTGGCGGACCAGGCGGCGGAGGCGGACGGCGCGGCCGTCGCCGAGTTGGTCGTGGCGCTGGCCGGGCTCCGGCCCTGAACCGGCGGAAACGACCGCCATCTTCGGGCTTCCTTCACCCCCGCCAACTGCTTGGCTCGCGCCCTTGCCACCGGCGCAGCCCCGCGCGCGGTGCGCCGCCCCACCCCGCCATGAACCTGCCTCCGCTCCCGCGCGCGCTCCCCGCGCTCCTCGTCCTCGCCGCCCTGCCCGCCGCGGGCCTGCGCGCCCAGTCCGCCCCCGCGCCCGCCGCGGCCAGCCCAGCCGCCCGCCCCGCCGGCGGCCTCGTCGCGCTCAACCCCTTCGAGGTGAAGGCCGAGGCGGACAACAGTTACGGGGCGCTCAACTCCAACTCGCTCACCCAGTTCAACACCGCCCTCGACCGCACCCCCGTTTCGGCCGACATCTTCACCGCGGAGTTCATGCGCGACATCGCCGTGACGTCCGTCGAGGAGATGCTCAACGGCTACGGCGCCGGCGCCGGCACGGTGATGTCCAATCCCGACAGCGACGCGCTCTCGCAGCAGCCCGGCGACCGGGTGGGCAACCAGACGATCGGCATCCGCGGCACGGGCGGCGGCGCGATCCGCCGCGACGGCTTCGCCGCCACCGGGGCCGCCAACAACTTCGGCTCCACCGCGGTCGGCATCACCAGCACCTTCGACGTGGAGCGCGCCGACGTCGTGCGCGGGCCCCAGGGCCTCCTCTACGGCGCGGGCGGCGCCGGCGGCACCGTCAACACGGTGTCCAAGCGGGCCCAGTTCAACCGTCACGCCACCTCCGCCACCTGGCGCCTCGACCAGCACGGCTCAAAGCAGGGCCAGCTGGACTACAACCTCGGCCGGGAGGGGATCGCGTTCCGCCTCGCGCTGCTCGACGACACCCAGCGCTACCGCCGCCTCTTCATCGGCTATGAGACCCGGGGCTTCTACGGCCAGGTCGCGCTCAAGCTCGACGCGCTCCGCACCGTCATCCGCGCGCAGGCCCAGCAGACCGTCAACCAGCGCATCCTCAACACCAACCAGGAGAACATCGCGTTCACCAACGCCGCGACCGACCCGCGCCACAACTTCGGCCTCGGCTACCTGCTGCGCAACGGCCTCGCCGGGGCGATCAACCCCGTCACGGGCCAGCCTTGGCCCCGCGGCGCCATCGCCAACGGCCAGCTCACCTGGGACAACCTCAACGCCTGGGCCGGCTGGACCGCCTCGGAGTACGTGACCAACAAGACCTACGCGGTCCTGACCGAGACGGTGTGGACGCGCTGGCTGTCGACCCAGTTCAACGTCCTCTACAACGACTACCAGTCCGACCGCGCCAACGGCGGCATCGCGAACCTCAGCGCCCCGCTGCTGAACGGGAATCCGCTCAACGAGTGGGCGAACGGCGCCACGCTGGCCGACGCCGAGCAGCCCACGCGGCGCTGGGCCGTCCGCGGTGCCGCGATGCTCACCCGCGACCTGCTCGGCGGCCGCGCCGCGACCCAGACCCTGCTCGGCTATGACATCGAGTGGGCGGACTCGGGGCCCACCGACTTCGGGTACTACCTCGCCGACGCGAACTTCAACGTCGTCCAGGACCCGCGCCTCCCGACGAACCTCGGGCGCACCCCGATGCCGCGCCTCTGGTGGTCCGTCGCGGACGGCCCGCAGAAGAAGCCGCTGCCCCGTGGCGGCTGGCTCACCCCGCGGCTGACCTGGGGCGGCGCGAATTACGTGCGGATGCCCCACAACCCCCGCGACCCCGCGTGGGTGCGGCCCAACAACCCCCTCGGCCTCGCCAGCCTCGCCGGGCTCCCGGGCGTCAGCGGCCAGAACAACGACGGCCACCACTGGGAGAACCGCACGGCCGGCTTCTACGCCTCCAATTACACGAGTTGGTGGGGCGACCGCTTCGCGACGCTGGTCGGCGTGCGGTCCAACGAGAACTTCAAGCGCACGCCCAACATCACCGCCACCGTCCCCACGCCGTGGGCAGAGTCCTCCGCCGGCAACCGCAGCTACAACCTCGGCCTGAACGCCCGCCTCACCGAGGCGCTCCGGCCCTACTACAGCTTCTCGAGCACCTACAACATCCCGCTGGTCAACGCCAACGACCCGCTCGGCAACGCGCCCCGCACCTCGAGCGGGACCGGCCACGAGGCCGGCCTGAAGTTCACCACCCGCGACCAGCGCTTCTCCGGCTCCCTGCAGGCGTTCCGCACGAACTCGAAGGACGAGATGATCAACGCGGGCGGGGGCGTGCGCGACCTGATCAACCCCACCGGCCTCAATGGCGCCTACAACGGCCCGGCCGGCGCGAAGAACCAGTGGACCAACCTCGACCGCACCACCCGCGGCCTCGAGCTGATCCTCACCGCCAGCCCCACGCCGCACTGGCGCCTGCGCCTCGCCGCCACCACCGCCGACGGCCGCAACCTCTCCGACAAGAAGTACCCGCTGCTCTGGAACGACGACTTCCACGTCCGCAACGGCGTGGTGACCTACCAGAACGGCACCCCCTTCACGGTCCCGGTCACCCCCGCCGTGATCGCCGCCAACATCGCCACGCTCAACCGGCAGGTCGACCCCGCGACGCTCCAGAACCAGGGCGAATGGCAGCCGCTCACGCTCGCGATGATGAACGACCGCAACGGCCCCTACTGGGCCCAGCCCGCCGACGACAACGGCCGTTTGCAGGCGAGTAACGTGCGCCGGGTGCTGCAGTACTTCGTCGGCGCCAACGGCACCGCTCTCACGGGCGTGACCGGCCTGCCGGTCTCGCGGATTCCCTACGCTTGGTCCGACCCGTTCGGCGCCAAGGGCGAGACCGTGGTCGCGCGGAAGGGCGAGTACACCGTCGGCTACGCCCAGTACCGCCTCGTGCTGACCAACCATTACACCTTCCCCGGAGACCACCGGCTGCGCGGCTTCAGCGTTGGCGGGACGGCCGCGCTCGGGCTCCGGAACCGCACGTTCTACTACAACACGCCCGGCGGCGGGCGGGAGCTCTTCGCCTCGCCCGACACGTGGCAGGTCAACCTCGTGACCTCCTACCGGCGCAAACTGGGTCAACGCTTCGTCTGGACCTCGCAGGTCAACGTCGAGAACGCCTTCAACCACTACGTGCTCGGCACGCTCCCCAGCAACGGCAGCGGCTTCACCGTGCCGGCCAACCTGGCCGTGACCTTCTACGGCCAGCCGCGGCTCTACGTCTGGACCAACACGCTCGCGTTCTGAACGCCGCGCCGCAGCGGTGCCGGAAACCATTGCCTCCACCCCGCCACGGCGTTGCATCGCCGCCACCCCCGGATGCACCCGCTCCCCCTCGCCCTGCTGCTGCTCGCCGCCCCCCTGCTCCCGGCCGCAAGCGCCCCCGCCGGTTGGACCACCGGCACCCCGCGCCCCGAGATCGCCCCCGCTTTCACCTACGAACCCGCCGGCGGCCCCGGCCGCACGGGCGCCTTCGTCATCGCCGCCGATGCTCGCCCTGGGCTCCTCGGCCGCTGGACCACCACCCTCCCCATCCAAGGCGGACGCCACTACCGTTTTCACGCCCTCCGGCGCGGCGGACCCGGCGACGGCCGCAAGACCGCCGTCGTTCGCCTCCACTGGCGCGACGACCGCAACCGCGGCGTGCTCCGCGATGGCCCCTCCGGCGCTTCCTACCGCGGCGCCGAGCGGCCCCGCGCGGAGCAGGAACTCCCCGCCGACGGCACGCCGGGGCCGGACGGCTGGGTGCCCGTCACGGGGACCTACCTCGCGCCCGCCGCCGCGACCCGCGTCGTCGTGGAGCTTGAGTTTCGCTGGGCGTCGAACGCCCGGGTCGAGTGGGCCGAGGTGGCCCTGACCGAGACCGCCCCGCCCCCGGCGCGGACCGCGCGGCTCGCCGCCGTGCACTTTGTGCCCCGCGACGCCCGGACCCCCGAGGCCCGGCGGGAGGCCTTTGTGCCGCTCGTCGCCGAGGCTGCTCGGCAGCGGGCCGACTTCGTGGTTTTGCCCGAGGTCGTCACCTACGGCTCCGGCTCGACCTATGTCGACGTGGCCGAACCGATCCCCGGGCCCTCGACCCGTTTCTTCGGCGAACTCGCCCGCCGGCATAACCTGTATCTGGTCCCCGGCCTGGTGGAGCGCGACGGCCACCTCATCTACAACGTGGCGGTGCTGATCGGCCCGGACGGCGAGGTCGCGGGCAAGTACCGCAAGATCTGCCTGCCCCGCGGCGAAGTCGACGGCGGCTTCACGCCCGGCGAGGAGTATCCAGTGTTCGCGACGCGCTTCGGCCGCGTGGGCCTGATGGTCTGCTACGATGGCTTCTTCCCGGAGATCGCGCGCGAGCTGGCCAACCGCGGCGCGGAGGTCATCGGCTTCCCCGTGATGGGCTGTAACCCGCTGCTAGCCGCCGCCCGCGCCGCGGAAAACCACGTCTTCGTGGTCAGCAGCACCCACACCGATGCCGCGCAGGACTGGATGGTCTCGGCGGTGTTCGGCCGCGACGGCCGCCGCCTTGCGGAGGCGCGCGACTGGGGCACGGTGGTCGTCGCCGAGGTCGACCTCGGCGCTCCCCTCCACTGGAACAGCCTCGGCGACTTCCGCGCCGAACTGCACCGCCAGCGTCCCTGAACCTCCCCCTTACGACCATGCACCACCCCCGCCTGCGCCTGCTCCTGTTGCTGCTGCCCCTCGCTTCCCTGCTGCCCGCCGCGGCGCCCGCTCCGGGCGGTATCTCCGGTCGCGTGCAGAACGTCGCCACCGGGCAGTACCTCAACAACGTCCGCGTCACCGTCGCCGGCACCGACCGCAGCGCGTTCACCGACCAGTCCGGCAGCTACCGCCTCGCCGCACTGCCGCCGGGTCCCGTCACCCTGGAGGCGTTCTACACCGGCCTCGATCCCCAGCAGGCCACCGTCACCGTGCGCGCCGGCGAGGTCGCAGAGCAGGACTTCGCGCTGACCAGCGCCCGCTACGGCGGCACGGGGGTCGTCCGCCTCGACGCCTTCACCGTCGCCACCGAGCGCGAGACCGACGGCGCCGCCATCGCGATCAACGAGCAACGCTTCGCCGCCAACATCAAGACCGTCGTCGCCGCCGACTCCCTCGGCGACGTGATGGACGGCAACGTCGGCGAGTTCCTGAAGTACCTCCCCGGCATCACCGCCGAGTACGACACCGAGTCCGGCGGCTCCGTCGCCTCCGTCGCGGTGCGCGGCTTCCCCTCCGCGATGGCGGTGCTCTCGACCGACGGCATGGAGATGGCGAACACCGGCAACCCGCAGGGCGCGTCGCGCGTGTTCCAGTTCAAGGAGGTCTCGATCAACAACATCTCCCGCCTCGAGGTGACCAAGGTGCCGACGCCGGCGACGCCCGCCGACTCGATGTCGGGCTCGATCGACATGGTGAGCAAGAGCGCCTTCGAGCGGAAGAGCGCCCAGCTGCGCTGGAGCGTGAGCCTCGCCGGCATCCACAACCGGCTTGGCCTAGAGAAGGAGCCGCACGTCTCCGACGAGCGCATTTACAAGGTGCGCCCGAGCGCCAGCTTCGACTACACCCTGCCCGTCAACCGCAACTTCGGCCTCGTCGTCACCGGCCAGGTGCAGGACCGCTTCGTCGAGCAGCAGCGCTCGACCAAGGGCTACGCCACCAGCGGCACCGGCACCGGCGGCAGCGCGGAACGCCCCTACCTGCAGGCCTACCAGGTGATCAGCGTCCCGCGCCTCACCGCCCGGCAGTCGGGAGCGATCAAGGCCGACTGGCGCCCGCACCCGAACGGCGTGCTCTCGCTCAGCCTCGAGCGCAGCCGTTTCATCGCCGACCGCTCCAACGCGTCGGTCAACTTCACCACCGGCACCAATGGCGCGCCGTCCGTCGCCGGCGGCACCGCGATGACGTTCGGGCCCGACTTCACCCAGGGAGCGACCGGCCGCGGCGGCGTCGCCCTGATGGGCCTCGGTGCCTCGGTGGTGCAGCGCCTCGACACCAAGGCCGCCACCCTGCGCTACCGCTACGACGACGGCACCTGGCGCATCGTGGCCGGCGCCGGCCAGTCGAACGCGGGCGGCGGCTACTTTGACACTTCGGAGGGCCGCTTCCGCACCCTCGGGATCGCGCTCACCAACCCGGCGCGCGTGAGCCTCACCGGCATCAACACCCTCCGGCCGTACGGGCTGCAGGTGTTCGACAACGCCAACCGCGAGGTCGATTGGCGCGACCTCAGCCAGTACCGCCTCAACACCGCGCAGTCCACACCCCGCCCGATCCGCGACAGCCTCGCCAACGCCAAGCTCGACGTCCGGCGCGCGCTGACCGCCCTCCCCTTCCCCGCCGCGGTGCAGGTCGGCGGCCTCTCCCGCGTGAAGGTGCGCGACGTCCGCCGCCAGAGCATCAACTGGACCTACCTCGGGCCCGACGGGAATGCGGCCACGCCCGACTCGCCCGTCCCGTTCGGGATGCGCAACTACGTGAACCAGCCGGAATTCTTCGGCCTGTCGTCCCTGCCGTTCGTCTCGCTCTACCGCGCCTGGGACGGCTTCGCGGCCAACCCCACGCACTGGACCAAGACGCCCGCGCAGGTTGTGAGCGAGGAGCAGTTCCGGATCAACAACTCGGAGCGGCTGGAGGAGGGCGTGCAGGCCGGCTACGTGCAGGCCGAGTTCGGCCTCTTCCACAATCGGCTGCGGGTCGTGACCGGGGTGCGGCGCGAGCAGACGCGGGCGCAGGGCGAGGGACCGCTCTTCACCCCGGACGCGGTCTGGCAGCGCACGGCGTCGGGCGCGTTCGCCCGCGCCGCGAACGGCGCCCTGATCCGCCGCCCGGAGGCCGGCGCGGCCGGCTCCCTGGAGGAACTGCGCCTGACCCGCACGGACCGCGGGCTGAAGGCGGACCGCACCTACGCCGGCAACTACCCGAGCCTCCACGTGACCTGGAGCCTGCGCGAGGACCTGCTGCTGCGCGCGGCCTACGCCCGGACCTACGGCCGGCCCGACTTCACCAACATCATCCCGAACGCCACGATCGACGAGAACGAGCTCAACGACAACACGCCCGACCCCGAGGGGATCCCGGGCACGATCAACATCCGCAACACCGGGCTCCGGCCGTGGACGGCCGACAACTTCGACCTGTCCCTCGAGTACTACACCCCGCAGGGCGGGCTCTTCAGCGTGGGCGCCTTCCGCAAGGACATCGCCGACTTCTTCGGCAACGTGGTGAAGCTGGCCACCGAGGCCGACCTCGCGCAACTCGACCTCGACCCGCGCTACCGCGGCTGGCGCCTCACCACCACCTACAACCTGCCCGACGCCGCGCGCGTCTCCGGCCTCGAGTTCAACGTGCGCCACTCGCTCGCCCCGCTCGGCGCCTGGGGCCGGCCCTTCCAGGCCTTCGCCAACGGGACCAAGCTCCAGCTTGAGGGCGGGAAGGACGCGGAGTTCGGCAACTTCGTGCCGGAGAGCGCCAACTGGGGCCTCACCTACGCGCGCCGCCCGTTCACCGTGATGCTCAAGTGGAACTACCGCGGCGAGCAGCGGCGCGGGTCGCAACCCGCCTTCGGCCCCGAGGGCTACGAGTACGTGCGGCGCAAGGTGACCGTCGACCTGAACCTCGACTGGCAGCTGCGGCGCGAGCTGTTCGTCTACCTGAACGCGCAGAACGTGTTCGACCGTCCGGAGATCCTGGAGCGCCGCGGCGCCCTCACGCCGGCCTACGCCCGTCGTTACCAGGAGATGACCCACGGGGTGCAGCTGACCCTCGGGGTGAAGGGCTCGTTCTGACGCGCAAACTCCCCCGGGCGGCTCTCCCGAGGGAGTGCGGCCGACCGCCGCCGTTCCCCAGCACCAACCGGCCGGGCGGGCTTTACGCACGCGCCAACCTTCGTTTGGTTCTCACCGTCACCCCGTCCGCACCGTGATTCCAGCCGCCGCCTCCCTCGCGTCCCGCGCCCGCCTCCTGCTCGCCTCCCTCGCGGTGGCCAGCGCCGGCGCAGCGGAGGTCGACTTCAACCGCGACGTCCGGCCGATCCTCTCCGACAAGTGCTTTCATTGCCACGGGCCCGATGAGCAGGGCCGCAAGGCCAAGCTCCGCCTCGACACCCGCGAGGGTGCGCTACGCGAGCGCGACGGCCAGCGCGCGATCGTCCCGGGGCAGGGCGCCGAAAGCGAACTGCTCCTCCGGGTCCTCAGCCCCCACGCGGACGAGGTGATGCCGCCCCCGGAGGCGAAAATCGGCCGCCTCACCTCGGCCGAAATCGACACGCTCCGCCGCTGGATCGACGCCGGCGCCCCCTACCAGGACCACTGGGCCTTCGTGCCGCCCGCGGCCCCCGCCCTGCCCCCCGCGGCCCTCCGCGCCGGCCCCGCCCCGCGCAACGGCATCGATCAACTCGTGTTCGCCGCGCTGGGTCGCCGGAACCTCGCCCCCCAGCCTGAAGCGGACCGCGCCACCCTGCTGCGCCGCGTCACCTTTGATCTCACCGGGCTGCCCCCCGCTCCCGCGGAACTCGCCGCGTTCCTCGCGGATCCTGCGCCCGACGCCTACGCGCGCGCCGTCGACCGCCTCCTCGCCTCCCCGCGCTACGGCGAGCGGATGGCCGCCGACTGGCTCGATCTCGCCCGCTACGCCGACAGCTTCGGCTTCCAAGTCGACCGCGAGTGGGCGATGTGGCCCTGGCGCGACTGGGTCATCGGCGCCTTCAACCGCAACCTGCCCTGGGACCAGTTCGTGACCTGGCAACTGGCCGGCGACCTCCTGCCCGGCGCCACCGAGGAGCAGCGCCTCGCCACCGCCTTCAACCGGCTCAACCCGCAGGAGAGCGAGGGCGGCTCGGTCGAGGAGGAGTACCGCGTCAACTACGTCAACGATCGCACCGCCACCTTCGGCACCGCGTTCCTCGGCCTGACCCTGGATTGCGCGCGCTGCCACGACCACAAGTTCGACCCGATCTCGCAGAAGGATTACTACCAGTTCTTCGCCTTCTTCGACGACATCGACGAGGCGGGGCTGTACTCGTTCTTCACGCCGTCGATGCCGACGCCCGCGATGTGGCTGCAGGACGCCGGGGAGAAGCAGACCTACGCCGCGGCCACCGCCGCCGTCACCGAGGCGGAGAAGGCGCTCGCCGCCGTCGCGGTAGGCCGCCGGGACGCGTTCACCGCCTGGCTCGCCGCCCACCCGGAGGGGGCGGGCCTGCCCGGGGAACTCGCCCGCTTCGACTTCGAGGAACGCCTCGACGCGCCGCCCGGCGCCAAGGCGCCCGTGACCAAGGCGATGGAGGCCGCCAAGCTCGGCCACTTCGCCAGCGCGCTCGACGACCGCCACGCCGCCAACACTCCGGCGGAAAACACCGCCGCCCCCGGCCGTCACGGCCAAGGCCTCCGCCTCTCCGGCGACCACCCGGTCAACACCACCCTCGGTAATTTCCAGCGCCACGAGCCCTTCTCGGTCGGCCTCTGGCTGCAAGCCCCGGCCGCCCGGGAACGGGCCATCCTGATGCACCGCTCGCGGGCGTGGACCGACGCGGCCAGCCGCGGCTACGAACTGCTGATGGCCGACGGCCGGCTGCAATGGGCGCTGATCCATTTCTGGCCCGGCGACGCCATCGCCGTGCGCACGCGTGACCCGTTGCCGCTCGGTCGCTGGGTTCACGTCACCGTGACGAGCGACGGCTCCAGCCGAGCCGCCGGCCTCCAGGTGTACGTCGACGGCGTCGCAGCGCCCCTCGAGGTCGTCCGCGACCAACTCACGCGCAACATCACCGGGGGCGGCGGCGACACGATCACCCTCGGGGAACGCTTCCGCGACCGCGGTTTCCAGGGCGGCCTGGTGGACGAGCTGCGCGTCTTTGACCGGGCCCTGACCCCGCTGGAGGTGGCCGAGGTCGCGGCGCCCGGCGCCCTCGCGCGGGCCGTCCGCGCCCCGGGGGCCCAAGAGGACGGGGCGCTCCTCGCCCACTACCTTGCCGCGCACGACCCCGAGTACCGAGCGGCGGCTGAGACGCTCCGCGCCGCCCGCGCCCGGCAGACGCGCCTCGCCGAGGAGGCCCGGGAAATAATGGTAATGCGCGAGCTGCCGACGCCGAAGACCGCCTACATCCTCCGCCGCGGCGAGTACGACCAGCGCGGCGAGGAGGTCCGGGCCGACACGCCCGGGTGGCTGCCCCCGTTCCCCGCCGACGCCCCGCGCAACCGCCTCGGGCTCGCGCGGTGGCTTACCGCCCCGGGCCACCCGCTGCTGGCGCGCGTCACGGTGAACCGCTTCTGGCAGTCCCTGTTCGGCCGCGGGCTGGTGAAGACCGCGGAAGACTTCGGCCTGCAGGGCGAGCGCCCGCTGCACCCGGAGTTGCTCGACTGGCTCGCGGTCGAGTTCGTCCGCGGCGGCTGGGACGTGAAGGCGCTGCTGCGCACGATCGTCCTGTCGCACACCTACCGCCAGCGCAGCGCCGCGACCCCGGCGCTCACGGCCGACGACCCGGAGAACACGTTCCTCGCCCGCGGTCCGGGGCACCGGCTGCCGGCCGAGATGATCCGGGATCAGGCGCTGGCGGTGAGCGGCCTGCTGGTCGAGCGCCTCGGCGGGCCGCCCGTCCACCCCTACGACCTGCCGGAGTCGTTCAAGCCGGCACCGGCCGGGAAGGGCGACGAGCTCTTCCGCCGCAGCCTCTACACCTTCTGGCGGCGCAACGGTCCGGCGCCCGTGCTCGAGGCCTTCGACGTCCCGAAGCGCGTGGTGTGCGTGGCGCGCCGCGACACCACCAACACCGCCCTGCATGCGTTCGTCCTCCTCAACGGCACGCAGTTCGTCGAGGCGGCGCGC
>JBILWD010000082.1:0-12194 GCA_044370095.1 Opitutaceae bacterium
CCAACGGCATCACCGCGCCGAGCGGGCTCGCGCAGACCGCGGTGCAGCTCGAGGCCTACGCCCGGGCCGGAGTGAGCCCGGCGTCCCTCGACTACGTGGAGGCGCACGGCACGGCGACGCGGCTGGGCGATCCGATCGAGGTCGAGGCGCTGACCAACACCTTCCGCCGGTTCACGCCGGAGGTCGGCGGCTGCGCCCTCGGCTCGGTGAAGACCAACATCGGCCACACCCTCGCCGCGGCGGGAGTGGCGGGCGTGATCAAGCTGCTGCTCGCCTTCCGCCACCGCGCGTTGCCGCCCTCGCTCCATTTCCGGGAGCCGAACCCCTACATCGATTTCGCGCGCGGTCCGTTCCGCGTGCTCACCGCGCTCACGCCCTGGGAACGCGGCCGCGCCGGCCCGCGCCGGGCCGCGATCAGCTCCTTCGGCTTCAGCGGCACCAATGCGCACGCCGTGCTCGAGGAGCCGCCGGTCGTGGCGCACCCGGCGCGTCCGGCCCGCCCGGCGCGGCTGGTCCCCGTCTCCGCCCGCACGCCCGCGGCGCTCGACGCGCTGCTCACCCGTCTCGCCGCCGCCGCGCCTGATGCCGACCTCGCGGACCTCGCCTTCACCCTTGCGGCCGGCCGCGGCCACTTCGACGAACGCGCCGCGGTGGTCGCGGCCACGCCCGCGGAACTGGCGGATCGCCTCCGCGAGTTGGCGGCCGGGCGGGAAGTCCCCGGAGCCTGGCGCGGGGGCGCGCGGCCGGATCGCGCCGACGCCGTGATTCAGCGCGGGCTCGCGGCCGCCACGGTCGCGGGCCTGTCGTCGCGTGCGGCGGATCCCGCCGGTTATCGCGAGGCGCTCGAATTGCTCGCGGCCCTTTACGTGAAGGGCGCGGAGATCGATTGGTTCGCGCTCCACGCGGGCGAGGCGCCCCGCCGCATCCCGCTGCCGCTTTATCCCTTCGCGCGCGAGCGGTACTGGTTCGCCGCCGCGCCGGCCGCCGTCCCGGCCTCACCCGGGCCGGCGTCTGCCCCGGCGGGGCGCGTGCTCCGAGGCGACGAACCCTGCCTCCGCGATCACCGGGTGGGTGGCGTGCCGGTCGTGCCGGGGGTCGCGTACCTCGGCTGGCTGCGGGCCGCCGCGGGGGCCGGTGCCGCGCTGCGCCAGGTGGCGTGGCTGCGACCGCTGGCCGTGCCCGCGCCGCTGGAAGTGTGCGTCGTCGAGCGACCGGGTCCCGCCGGGACGCGCCGGCTGATCGTGGTGCGGCCGGACGGCACCGAACACGCGGAGGCCACGGTGGCGGCGGCCGCGGCCGCCGCGGCCGGAATCCTGCCCCGCGAGGAGATCCGTGCGCGCTGTCCGCAGGAGTTTCCGGGCGAAGCGATCCGGGCGCGCTGCGCGGCCGCCGGGCTGGAATTGGGCCCGACGATGGCAGCGCTTCGGACGGTCTGGGCCGGCGCCGACGAGGTGCTCGCGCATTTGGTGCGCCCGACGGGCGCGACGGCCGACGGCTGGGATCCGGCGTTGCTTGACGGCGCGCTGCAGGCGACGGCGGCGCTGGGCGACGGCGAAGGCGGCGGGTTGCCGGTACCGTTCGCCCTCGAGGCCGTGACCCTCGAGGCGTTGCCGGCGGAGGTCTGGGCGCACGTCGTGCGCCGGCCGGCCGCGGGCGGTCTGCGGCGGTTCGACGTCCGCTTCGCGACGGCCGAGGGCCGGCTCCTTGGGACCCTCGAAGGCCTCGCCATGCGGCCGCTCCGCGCGGGACCGCCCGAGGCCGCCTTGTCCGCGCCGGCTCCGGCCGGGTCCGACGCGGCAGTCACGGCGGAAACGGTCGCGACGGTCGATCCGGCCGCGGCCTTCCTCGCGTGGCTCACCGAGCGGTTCGCGGAGCAGGTGAAGCTGCCGCCGGCGCGGCTGCGGCCCGACGATCCGCTGGAGAAGTTCGGCCTCGATTCGCTGATGGTGACGGATTTCACGCGGCGCCTGGAGGAGAGCTTCGGCGAATTGCCCAAGACCCTGCTCTTCGAGCACCAGACGCTGGGCGAGCTCGCGGCGCACCTGCGGACCGCGCATCCGGAGCGGGTCGCGGCGCTCGTCGCCCCTGCGCCCGGCCGGGCCCTCCCGCGCGCGCTCGGCCGCCCGGCGGTCGTCACCGTGCCGGCGCCCGCGCCCGCCGTACCCGCGGCCCCGGGGCGCGCCGACGACATCGCGATCATCGGCGTCGCGGGGCGTTACCCGGACGCGCCGGACTTGGACGCGTTCTGGCGCAACCTGCGGGCCGGGCGCGACAGCATCATCGAGATCCCGCCGGACCGCTGGGATTACCGGGTCTTCCACGACCCGCGTCCGGGGCAGCCGGGCAAGACGCGCAACAAGTGGGGCGGCTTCCTGCCGGATGTGGCGCAGTTCGACGCGGCGTTCTTCGGCGTGACCCCGCGCGAGGCCATCGCGCTCGATCCGCAGGAGCGGCTTTTCCTCGAAACGGCCTGGCAGACGCTGGAGTCGGCCGGTTACAGCCGGCCCGCGCTGGCGCGGCGGCCGGTGGGGGTGTTCGTGGGCGTGATGTACGGCGAGTACCAGCTGCATGGCGCGGGCGATCCCGCCACCGGCGGCGTGCTTCCGCTCAGCTCCTCCTACGCGTCGATCGCCAACCGCGTTTCCTATTTCTTCAACTGGCACGGGCCGAGCCTCGCCGTCGACACGATGTGCTCGTCCTCCCTCGTGGCGATCCACCTCGCGTGCGCTGCCCTGCAGCGCGGCGAGGCCGAGCTCGCGCTCGCGGGCGGCGTCAACGTCACCGTCCACCCGCACAAGGACATGCTGCTGGCGCCGGGCGGGTTCGCCGCGGGCGACGGGCGCTGCCGGAGTTTCGGCGCGGGGGGCGACGGCTACGTGCCCGGTGAGGGCGTGGGCGCGGTGCTGCTGAAGCCGCTCGCGCAGGCGGTGGCGGACGGCGACCACGTCTGGGGCGTGATCCGGGCAAGTGCCCTGAACCACGGGGGCAAGACCAACGGCTACACCGTGCCGAATCCCAAGGCGCAGGCGGACGTCGTCGGCGCGGCCCTGCGGCGCGGCGGGGTAGCGCCGGATGCCGTCTCCTACGTCGAGGCCCACGGCACGGGGACGGCCCTGGGGGATCCGATCGAGGTCGCGGCGCTCGCGCGGGCCTTCGGCGACGAGGCGGGTGCGCCGGAGGGCCGCGCGTGCCTGCTCGGCTCGGTGAAGTCGAACATCGGCCACCTCGAGGGGGCTGCGGGCGTGGCGGGCTTGACCAAGGTGCTGCTGCAGTTCCAGCACGCCGAGATCGCGCCCTCGCTGCATTCCCGCGCGCTGAACCCGAACATCCCCTTTGAACGGACCCGTTTCCGGGTGCCGCAGGCGGTGACCGCATGGCCCGCGGGCGGCGCTCCCCGCACCGCGGGCGTCAGCTCCTTCGGGGCCGGCGGCGCCAACGCCCACCTCATCGTCAGCGAGGGCCCGCCCCGGGGCACCGGACCGGGCGCCGGTGGGCCTGCGCTCATCGTCCTTTCGGCGCGTACCGCGGATCGCCTTCGGGCGGTCGCGGCGCGGCTCGCGGCGTGGCTGACCGAGGCGGCCTCGGCGGACCTGCGGCTCGCGGATGTCGCGTTCACCCTCGCGGTCGGCCGGGAGGCGCTCGACGAACGCTTGGCCCTGCTCGCGGCCGACCCCGCGGACCTGCGCACGCAACTGGCCGCCTTCGCCGCCGCGGGCGAGGTGCCCGCCCGAGGTGGGCGCGGCCGCCGGCGCGAGGATCCGGCTGCCGTTCCGGGCCCGGACTCGGCGCCGGAGAGATTGGCTGCGGCTTGGGTGACCGGCACCGAGGTCGACTGGGCGGCCCACCCTCGGTTCGCCGGCGGCCGCCGGATCCCGCTGCCGGGTTATCCCTTCGCCGGGGAACGCTACTGGGCACCCGACCGGATTACGCGGTCGGGGGACGCGCCCCCCGCGCCGCCGGTGGCTTCCGGGCTGCTGCTGGCTCCGCTTTGGCGTCCGTTGGTGGAGACCAACGAAGCGGCGGCGCCCACGCCGGCCGGGCGTGGATTCGTGTTCGATCCGGACCCGTGGTTGGCCGCGGAGCTGGCGCCCCTTTTCCCGCAAGTGACCTTCACCCGCGTCGCGCCCGCCGGCGCCGCGCCCGCGCCGGGAGTGGTAGTGCTCGGGCCGGAGGACGACGCGGGCTACGAGGCGCTGGTGGCCGACGCGCCGCCCGCGCTGGTGGTGCATCGCTGGGCGACCGTGGCATCCGGGGCGCCGGATCCAGGGCCGGGCCTGCTTTCGCTGGTGCGCCTGGTGCGGGCGGTGCTGCGCCGCGCGCCGACGGCCCGGCTGAACGTCGTCTTTTGTCATCCGCCGGGTTGTCCGGAGCACGAAGGCGTGGGCGGCTGGGCGCGCAGCCTGATCCGCGAACATCCCGGGATCGTGGTCTCGCTCCTGGGTGCCGAGGAAACGCCGGTCGCGGCCGTGGCCCGGCGGTTGGCGGACCGCGCGCCGCGGCAGGTGCGGCTCACGCCGGAGGGCCCGTGCGAGCTTGGGCTCGAAGAGGTCGCGCCTCCGGCCGGGACCGTGCTCGTCCGTGGCGGCGTGTACCTCATCACAGGCGGCGCCGGCGGCCTCGGGCGCCTGCTCGCGCCGCACCTCGCGGCCCGGTGGGGTGCGCGGATCGTCCTCGCCGGACGTTCGGCCCGCGGACCCGAGCAGGATGCGCTCGTGGCGGCGGTGCGGGCTGCCGGGGGCGCGGCGCGTTACGTGGCGGCCGACGTCGGCACTGCCGCCGGTGCCGCTGCTGCGGTGGCCATGGCCCGGGAGGCCTTCGGCCGTCTCGACGGCGTCTTCCACGCCGCGGGTGTCCTGCGGGACCGCGCCCTGCGCGCGAAGCCGCCCGCGGATTACCTCGCGGTGGCCGCGCCGAAGCTCCCGGGCGCCCATTGGCTGGACCAGGCCACGGCGGCGGACCCGCTGGCATTCTTCACCCTGTTTTCCTCGACCGCCGGCGTCTTCGGCAACGCGGGGCAGGCCGACTACGCCTTCGCCAACGCGGCGCTCGATGCCTTCGCCGAGGCCCGCGCCGCCCGGGTCCGCGCCGGCGAACGGTCCGGTGCCACCGTCGCCCTCGCCTGGCCGTGGTGGCGCGACGGCGGGATGCCGGCGGCGACGGGCACCTTGGAACGGTTGGCGGCGGCGGGACTCGAGCCCCTGCCGACCGCGACCGGCCTCGAGTGGATCGAGCAGCTGGCCGGCGCCCCGCACCCGCGCCTCGTGGCGCTGTGGGGTCGGCCGGAGCTGATCCGCACACACCTCCTGCAGGCGCCGCCCCCGGAGTCCGCTCGTCCCGCCCCCGCGGCCGGGGCGACCCCCGCGCCCGCCGTTGTTACCTCCCCGGCGAACGCGCCGGAGTTGGCGGACCGGATCGAGCGCTATCTCCGCGAGGTCCTCGGGGGCGTGATTCAGCTCGAGCCGGCCCAACTGGATCCGGATCAGCGCTTCGAGGACCTCGGCGTCGACTCGATCGTGGTCAACGACGTCAACGCGCGCCTGGAGCAGGAAGTTGGTCCCCTGCCGAAGACGCTCCTCTTTGAACACCCCAACCTGCGTCGCCTTGCGCGCCATCTCGCGACGGAGCACGCGGCGGCGTTCGCCCGGCTCGCGCCGCCGGCCGCGACCGCGGCACCCGCGGCGCCGGTCGTCGCGGTGGAGCCTGTGACGTCACGCGCGCCGGCGGCGCCGGCCGTGGACGGCGACATCGCGATCATCGGGCTGGCGGGGCGTTATCCCGGGGCGGAGGACCTGGAGGACTTCTGGCGGCTGCTCCGCGAGGGGCGCGAGGCCGTGACCGAGGTGCCGGCGGAGCGTTGGGAGGTGAACGCGTTCCACGATCCCGATCCGGCGCGCGCGATCGACGGCAAGAGTTACGGGCGCTGGGGCGCGTTCCTCCGCGATGTCGACCGGTTTGACCCGCTCTTCTTCCACCTTTCGCCGGTGGAGGCGGAGATGATGGACCCGCAGGAGCGGCTTTTCCTCGAGGTGGCGTGGCACGCGTTGGAGGACGCGGGCTGGACGCGGCGGGACCTCGCGCGGGCGCGCGGGGCGGAGTATGCGGCGAACGTCGGCGTGTTCGCGGGCGTGACCAGCAACCCCTACGCGCTCCTCGGCCATCCCGGTGGCGGCCACGCGGCGCCGACCAGCCTCCCGTGGTCGCTCGCGAACCGCGTCTCGTACCTCTTCAACTTCAACGGCCCCAGCCTGCCCGTCGACACGGCCTGCTCGTCCTCCCTGACGGCGATCCACCTCGCGGTGCAGGCGATCCGCCGCGGCGAATGCCAGCAGGCGCTCGCGGGCGGGGTGAACCTGTATCTCCACCCCGCGAAGTTCTCGCACCTGAGCCTGATGCAGATGCTTTCGCGCGACGGCCGCTGCCGGGCGTTCGGCGCCGGCGCCGACGGCTTCGTGCCCGGCGAAGGGTGCGGCGTGGTCCTGCTGAAGCCGCTCGCCCTGGCGCGGGCGGACGGCGACCGGATCCACGGCGTGATCCGCGCGACGGCGGTGAACCACGGCGGCCGCACCAACGGGTACACCGTCCCGAGCCCCGCGGCGCAGGCGGAGCTGGTGGGCCGCGCCCTGCGCGAGGGCGGCGTTGATCCCGCGACCGTCTCGTACGTGGAGGCGCACGGCACCGGCACCGCGCTGGGCGATCCGGTCGAGGTCGAGGGCCTCGCGCGGGCGTTCACCGGGGGCCGGCCGGCCACGCCCTGGTGCGCGCTCGGTTCGGTGAAGCCCAACATCGGGCACCTCGAGTCCGCCGCGGGCATTGCGGGCCTCACGAAGGTGCTGCTGCAGTTCCGGCACCGGGAGCTCGCGCCCTCGTTGCACGCGACGCCGCCGAACCCGCGGATCGACTTCGCCGCGACGCCGTTCCGGGTGCCGCACCGCGCTGAGCCCTGGGCCTGCCCCGGCCCGCGTCGCGCGGGGATCAGCTCCTTCGGCGCGGGCGGTGCGAACGCCCACGTGATCGTGGAGGAACCGCCCGCGGTGCCGCCGGCCCAGTCCGCCGCGGCCGCGGCGCCCCAGGTCATCGTGCTCTCAGCGCGCACGCGCGACCGCCTGCAGGCCTCGGCCGGGCGCCTCGCGGAATTCCTCACTGCCGCGGACCCGCGGCCACCGCTCGCCGACGTGGCGTGGACGCTCCAAGTGGGCCGCGAGGCGCGCGAAGAGCGGGTCGCGTGGGTGGCGACGGATCACGCCGGGTTGTTGGCCACGCTCCGCGCGCTCGCCGCGGACGAGGAGCCCGCCGGAGTCGCGCTGGTCCGCGGCCGCGTCCGCCGCGAGCGCCTCGCGGCCGAAGGCGCCGACGAGCCCGGGGTGGAGGTGCGCGACCCGTATGCCGCGGCGGCGCGGTGGGCCGGCGGAGAGGAAATCGTGTGGGCCGCTCTTTACGCCACGCCCCCGCGTCGTACCGGCCTGCCCGGCTATCCCTTCGCTCGCGACCGCTGCTGGCTCCCGCTTCCGCCCGCGGTTCCCCCGGCGCCCGCCTCGGATCCCGCGGGAGCGCCGGTCCCGGCGGCGGGAGAAACGACCTTCACGATCGCGGATGCGCGGCTCCACGACCACCGGGTGCAGGGACGGCCCGTGTTGCCCGGCGCGGTCGCCCTCGAACTCCTGCGCCGCCCGCCGGGCGGGGTTCCGGCGCCGGCCGGCGAGCTGCGGCGCATCACCTGGGCCCGACCCGTGGCGGGTGAGGCTGAGGTCACGGTTCGCTGCCGCTGGCGTTCCGCGGCCGCGGGTTGGGCGCTCGAACTGCTCGCCCCCGCCGGGGATCTCGTGCTGGTGCAGGCCCAGGGCGTCGCCGCGGCCCTGCCGCCACCCGCCGGGGAGCCGGACTTCGCGGCCCGTTGTCCCGAGGAGGTTCCCTGCGCGGGCCTCTATGCCGCCTTCGCCGCCCGCGGGATCGACTACGGGCCCGCCTTTCAGGTGCTGACGCGGATCCGGCGCGGTCCGGCCGCCGCGCTCGCGGAACTCACGCTCCCCGCCACGTGGCCGGCGGGCGCGTCCGCCTTGCCCGCTTATGTCGATGGCGCGTTGCAGGCCCTCGCGGTGCTCGGTGCCGGCAACGGGGGCCTCGAAGTTCCCTTTGCGCTCGACGCCTACGCGGCCACCGACGGCCCCGTTCCGTCCCGGGCCGTCGCCGAGGTGCGCCGGCGGGCGGGTGCTGGTGACGGCATCACGCGTTACGATGTCCACCTGCGGGATCCCGCGGGCGCCTGGGTGGCTTCGCTCCGCGGCGTGTGCCTGCGGCCCGTCGCCCCGGACGCGGCCGCGGAGACCCTCGTCCTGCGTCCCGCGTGGCAGCCGGCGCCGCCGTTGCCGCCGGGACCCGGGGGCAAGGCGCTGCTGCGCGGTGGCCCGCCCGCGGAGGAGGTGCCGGGCTGGACCGTGCGGGGGGTGGCCGGTTCAGAGCCGGACTGGGCGACCTTGCTGGCCGTGCACGCGCCGGACGTCGTGGTGCTGCGCGCCGATCCGGCGCACGGCGAGCTGTGGCGGGAGACGCCCGCCTTGGTCCGGGCGGCGCTCGCGCGGGGCGCGGCTCGTCCCCGGGTTGTCCTGGCTCATCACGGCGCGCCGCTCGACCTCGCCTTGGGTGGTTACGTGCGCACGCTGCGGCGGGAGACGCCGGGCTGGGCGCTGGCGTTCGTCGAATCCGCCGCGCCCGTGCCGTTGGCGTCGCTGCTCGCCGAGGCGGCTGCGGGTGAGGACGTGCGGCTCGCGGCGGCCGGAGCGCGGGAGCGGCCGGAGCTCGTGCCGTTGGCGGCCGCGGACCCCGGGTCCGGGGCCTTCCGGAGCGGCGGGCGTTATCTGATCACGGGCGGGTTGGGCGGCCTCGGGCGCCGGCTGACGGACCACTTGGTGCGTGCGTGGGAGGCGCGGGTGGTGCTGGTGGGCCGCTCCGAGCCGGACGCCGCGGCGCAGGCGTGGCTGGCGGGCTCGGGCGGCGTGGTGGAGTTCGTCCGTGCGGACCTCGCGGTCCCGGGCGCGGCGGCGGAGGTGGTGCGAGCGGCGGCGGCGCACCCCGCGGGGCTCGATGGCATCGTGCACGCCGCGGGCGGACTCCGGGACGGACCCGGCGCGGAGGTCACGATGGAGGAACTGGTGGCGGCGTTGGGTCCGAAGGTGACCGCGGCGGAGGGCTTGATCGCGGCGGCGCGGACCGCGCGCGTGCCGTGGGTGGCCTTGTTCTCCTCGACCGCCGGCGTCTGGGGCAATCCGGGGCAGGCCGCGTACGCCTTTGCGAACGCGGCGCTCGATGCCACGGCGGCGACGGTTCCCTCCGAAGGTGCGACGCGGGTTGTCTCGATCGCGTGGCCCTACTGGGCCGAAGGCGGGATGCGCGCGACGGCGGCGGGGTTGCGGCTGCAGGAACAACTGGGCCTCGTGCCGCTGCCCACCGCGGTGGGGTGCCAATTGCTCGAATCGCTGGTGCGGCGGGGCGAGCCGCGGGTCGTCGTGCTGCACGCTCGCGCGGGCCGGGCGCGCGAACTCCTCACGCCGCCGCCAGCTCCCCCGCCACCGCCCCCTTCACCCGCCTCGATCCCCGCGGCACGCGGTGAAGGGACCCCGCCTCGCCCGGCGTCGGCCGCCGGTGGGCCACCACCCGAGTTGCTCGCCCTGCTGCGCGGCGCGGCGGGACGCGTTCTGCGGCTGGACCCCGCGCAGCTCGAGCCGGACGTCGAGCTGGGCGATTACGGGTTCGATTCGGTCACGTTCACCTCGCTCGCCAACGAGCTGCAGCGCGACTTGGGCCTGGAGGTCACTCCGGCGGCCTTCTTTGAATACCGGACCCTGCAGGCCGTCGCCGACCACGCTTGGCGGGAGGCGGCGGAGGTCCTGCGGCCGCGGCTGTCCCCTGCTTCGTCCGCCCCGGTGCCGGCGTTCGCCCCGCCGTCCGCGCCCGCGCCATCCGCTCCGTTCGTGGAGGTGGTCGCGCCGACGCGGCCGCCCGCCCCGGCGGACCCCCTGGCGGGAGAACCGGTCGCCGTGATCGGGATGGCGGGAGTCTTTCCGGGATCGCCGGACCTGGAGGCGTTCTGGCGCCATCTCGCGGCGGGCGCGGACCTGATCGGCCAGCCGGCGTCGGAGCGCTGGCCGGACGCGGACCGGCCGTGGGGCGGGTTCATCGACGGCATCGACCGCTTTGACGCCCGCGCTTTCGACATCTCGCCGCGCGAGGCGGAGCTGATGGACCCGCAGCAGCGCCTGTTCCTGCAGGCGGTGTGGCACGCGTTCGAGGATGCCGGGTACCGGCGCGAGGAGGTGGCGGGGACGCGGACCGGGCTCTTCGCCGGCGTGGCGGCGGCGGACTACGCGAGCCTGCTCGCGGCGGCGGGCGTCGCGGTGGAGGCCTACAGTTCCACGGGCAACGCGCACTCGGTCCTCGCGAACCGCGCCTCGTACCACTTCGACCTGCGCGGGCCGAGCGAGGCGATCGACACCGCGTGCTCCAGCTCGCTGGTGGCCATCCACCGCGCGCTCGAATCGTTGCGCGGCGGCAGTTGCACGCAGGCGGTCGTCGGCGGCGTGAATGCGCTGCTGAGCCCGGCGGGCTTCACGGCCTTCCGGCGGGCGGGGATGCTGAGCCCCGACCACCGCTGCCGCAGCTTCGACGCGCGGGCCAACGGCTACGTGCGTGGCGAGGGCGTGGGCGTGATCGTGCTGAAGCCGCTCTCGCGCGCGCGACGCGACGGCGATCGCATCCACGGCGTGATCCTGGGCAGCGCCGAGAACCACGGCGGCCGCGTGCAGTCCCTCACCGTGCCCAATCCGGTCGCGCAGGCCGAGCTGCTGGTCGAGGCGTGGGCGCGCGCGGGGATCGATCCGGCGACGCTCGGCCTGCTCGAGGCGCACGGCACCGGCACGGCGCTGGGCGACCCGATTGAGTTCAACGGGCTGAAGCGGGCGTACGCCGCGGCCGTCCGCGCCGGCGACCGCGCGCGGTGCGCGATCGGGGCGGTGAAGGCGAACCTCGGCCACCTCGAGACGGCGGCCGGCATCGCGGGCGTCCTCAAGGTGCTGCTCGCCCTCCGCCACCGCGTCATCCCCGGGAACCCGCAGCTCGAGCGGCTGAATCCCTACGTGCAGCCGGCCGGCACGCCGTTCCATTTCCCGACGCGCGCCGAACCGTGGCTGGCTCCGGTTGGTCCCGACGGCCGCCATGGCCCGCGGCGCGCCGGCGTCAGCTCCTTCGGTTTCGGCGGCGCCAACGCGCACGTGGTCCTCGAGGAGGCGCCCCCGCCCGCTCCCGGCATCGCGACCCGGCCCCGCCTCGCGCGGCACGAATTCGCCCGCGACCGCCATTGGATCCCCGCCCCCGGGCCGGTGCCGCCCGCGACCCAGCCGCCCGCGAGCTCCGTCCCCGCCGTCCCGGGTCTGACGTCAGGCGAAGCGCGGGTCGCCTTTGCGGCGGCGGAACCGGTGCTGGCGCACCATCGCGTCGCGGGCCAGCCGGTGCTCCCCGGCGCCGCCATCGCCGCGCTCCTGCTGGGCGCCGGAAATGCCTCGGGATTGAGCGCCCTGGCGTGGCTGCGGCCGCTGGCGGGTGGCGCGGAGGGCGTGGCGGCCCGGATCCGCCGCGCGGAGCGAGCCGGTGCCGCCGGAGTCGTCGAACTCATCGGCGACGACGGCCTGGAGCGGGCGCGGGCCGAGGTGGCGTCGGCGCCGGAGCTGGTGGCCCCGCTCGACGTGGCGGCCCTCCGCGCGCGGTTCACCCAGCTGCTCCCGGCGGCCGAGGCGCTTTATCCTGCCTTCGCGGCACGGGGCTTGGACTACGGACCGGCCTACCGGGCCTTGCGGCGTGCGTGGACGGACGGCGTCGAGGTCTGGGCCGAACTGGAGTTGCCGGCAGGTTGGTCGGGCGAATGGCAACCGAACCCGGCGTTGCTGGATGGTGCGTTCCAGGCGGTGGCGCTGCTGCCCGGTGCCGACGACGGACTGGCGTTGCCCAGCCGCGTCGACGCGCTCGCGCTCCACGGGCCGTGGCCGGAAACGCTGGTGGTCTGGGTGCGGCCTGCGCCCATCGGTGAACCGGGTGAGCGGCGGTACGATCTCACCCTGGCCGCGCCGGATGGCCGGGTGGTCGCACGCGTTTCCGGCTACACGTTGCGCGCGGCCCGCCGGACCGCGCCGTTGGCGTTCCTCGCGCCG
>JBILWD010000326.1:0-4038 GCA_044370095.1 Opitutaceae bacterium
CACGCGGTTGCCGGGCACATCGGTCAGGCACACGCGGAAGGTGTAGGCCTGGACCCCCGGGTCGGCCTCGCCCTCGGGTCCGGGCGCGCGCGGGGCGACGCCGGGCAGGAGGCCACTCGCCGGGTGGCCGGGTTCCACGAAGGGATCGATCCCAGCGGTGCGTTCTGGGAGGAGCGAGCGGACGCCATTGAGGGTCTCGCCGTACTCGCGGTTGGCCTCGCGTCCGGTTCGGTGGCTCACGCCCGCTGCCGCGAGGAGGTCGCCCTCATAGGTCGCGTCGATGAAGGTCCGCCCGCGGAAACTCCGGCCGTCCAGCAGCCGCAGCGCGGTCAGGCGCGGCCCGGTGCGGTCGACCCCGCCGGCGCGGTCGAGGCGGGCCCCGAGGTGCGCCGTCACTCCCGCCTCGCGCAGCAGGTCCGTGAGGATGCGCGAAGCCACGTGCGGCTCGAAGAACCAATGCTGCCCAGTCGCCTCGGTGACGTTGAGGGGATGGCGAGGGAGATAGTCCGCCCGCGTCTCGTGCCGCCAGGCCCCCGAGTCGCGGTAGTGGGCGTGGACGCGCCCGAAGAACTCCCGCGCCAGCCCGCCCACGGCGCGCTTGTCGCCTACGTCGGCCGCGCCGAGGCCGCCGGCGGTCATCCCGCCCAGCGCCGGGCCCGGCTCAAGCAGCACCACGCTGGCGCCCTGCCGCGCGGCCTGCACCGCCGCCGCGATCCCGGCCACCGTCCCGCCGTAGACGACGACGTCGAGGGGCTCCGCGGGGGACGTGGCGCGGGCAGGGGTGAGCACCAGGGGCACGCAGGCAAGCAGGGGGCGAAGACGGCGCAGCATCAGGGTAGGGGAGGCGGCTGGCCCGGGCGCCGCAAATCTGAATTACCGCTTGTCGCTGAGTTGGTCCGGCGGATGCTGTGGGGTCCCCGTATGGTCCACCCGCACCGCATCGCCCGCGCCTGGCTGGAGTCCCCTGCCGTGGGCGTGATCGAGCTGGACCGTGACTGGGTCGGGCCGGTCCCGCCCCGCTTCAGCCTTGGCCGTCATTGCCCCGCGCCCCAGGGACTGGAGGCCGCCCCCGCGCTGCCGGCGGCCCGCCACTTCGGGTATTACTTGGAGCCGAGCGGCGCGCTCTGCTTCGTCCTCGCCCCGGAAGAGACGGCCGAGCTCGGCGGTCCGCTCGCCGAGGTCTACCTCGCGGGCGACTTTAACGGATGGCAGGACGCGATCGGCCGGTCGGAGTGGCGCTTGGCTCCCGCGGAACTCGAGGGGCGGCCAGTCCGGGTCTGGTGGGGCGACTCCGCTCGTTTCCTCGGCGCCAGTGGGCTCCGCTTCAAGTTCGTGACCGGCGAGCACCAGTGGCTGGTCCCCCCAGCCGAGGCGCCGAACCTAGTTCGGGACGCGCAGGGCAACTTAAACCGCGTCTTCGACCCCCGGCGGACCGGGCGGCACCTCTGGCGGTTCTCCGTCAGCGCCCCGCTGAGCCTGGCCGAGGCGTGGCCGGCTGGCTGGGCGGATGGCACTGGGGAGACGGTTCCGCTCCAACCGGGCGCCTTCTTTTACGAGCTCCGTTCGGACTTACCGCTCGGGGCTATGGTGCGGGGCGATGAGACCTGTTTCCGGCTCTTTGCGCCCCGCGCGCGCCACGTGACGCTGCACCTGGCGCGGGAGCCGGGCGGGATGGGCGAGACCCTGGCCTGCGCGCTCGGCCCCGCCGCGGGAGTGGACGGCGCGTCCGGGGTGTGGGAGGTGGTCCTCGACCGTAACCTGCACGGCTGGTTCTACTGGTACACGATCGAGGGCGTGCACCCGGGGCTCGACCCGGCGGCGCGCATCCTCGACCCCTACGCCCCCGCGGCCCTCGGGCGGGGCGGGCCGGGCATCGTGCTCGACCCCGCGTGGGTCGGCCGCGGCGACCGCGAGTTCCAGACGCCGGCGTGGCACGACTTGGTCATCGCCGAGGCGCACGTGCGCGACCTCGCCACCCACGCCCCGGTGCGCGCCACCCCCGCGGAGCGCCGCGGGTTCACCGGGCTGCGCGCTTGGGTCGAAAGCCCCGACTTCCACCTCGCTCAACTGGGGGTCAACTGCGTCGAGCTGCAGCCGGTGCAGGAGTTCGACGCCGCCGGGCCGGCCGAGTACCACTGGGGCTATATGCCGGTGAACTGGTTCGCCCCGGCCAGCACCTTCTCCCTCGCCCCGGAACGCGCGTCCGGCGTCCGTGAACTGCAGCAACTCGTCGCCGCCTTCCACCGCCGCGGGATCGCCGTGCTGCTCGACGTGGTCTTCAACCACGTGGGCGAGCCGCCGCACCTCGCCCGCGTCGATCCGGCTTACTACTTCGAGCACGACGCCGTCGGTCGGCCGACCAACTGGAGCGGTTGCGGCAACGATTTCCGGGCCCGCTCCGCGATGGCCCGCCGGCTCATCATCGACAGCTGCCTCCACCTGCTGGAGACGTACGGCGTCGATGGCTTCCGCTTCGACCTCGCGGAGCTCCTCGGGCTCGACGTCCTCCGCGAGATCGAGGCCGCGCTCAAGCGGGTCCGCCCCGATGTCATCCTCATCGCCGAACCCTGGAGCTTCCGCGGCCACCTCGCCGGCGCCCTCCGCGATACCGGTTGGGCCTCGTGGAACGACGGCTACCGGGACTTCGTCCGCGACTACGTGCGCGGCAACGGCGACCCGGCGCGGATGGAGTACTTTCTGCGCGGCTCGCCCTGGTACTTCGCCAAGTGGCCCGCCCAGACGGTCAACTACACCGAGTCCCACGACGACCGGGCCTGGATCGATATGATCACCGAGCGGCCGGGGCACGACGGCTCCCAGCCCACCGAGCACGACCGCCGCCGCACGCACCTGATGGCCGCGCTGCTGTTCCTTTCCGCCGGTATCCCCCTGCTTTCTGCCGGCCAGGACTTCCTCCGTTCCAAGCTCGGGGTGAACAACACCTACCAGCGCGGCGACCTCAACGCGCTCGACTACCGCCGCCTCCACCGCTTCGCCAGCACCCACGCCTACTTCGCGGATTGGATTGCCTTCCGCCGCGGCGACCTCGGCCGCCTCCTGCGGCACGGCGACCGCCCCGGCGAGGGGTTCTTCCGCTTCTTCCACGGTTTCGGCGGACCCGCCCTCGCCTGCCTCCTCAACGCCGACTGCTCCCGCGGCTCGGAGCGCCTCCTCTTCGCCATTAACCCAACCCTGCAGGACGCCACCCTCGCCCTCGACGAGTCCGTGCTCGGCCCGGACCCCGCGGCCTGGCGCCTCCTCGCCGACCAGGACCGCTTCTACCTCGGCGACGCCCACGGCTCCCGCCGCCCGCTCGAGGCCTCCCTCTGGCTGCCCCCGCTCGCCTGCGCCCTCTGGGCCGCCCGCTGATTTGCCCCGCCAAAACCCTTGCTTCCGGCCCCGCCGACCCCTTTTTTCAGAAATCCGCGCTCGCGCGGAAGCCTTCCTAGACCGCAAACCAACCTAGAACCCATCGGAGTCCCATCATGGCAGTCAAAGTCGCTATCAACGGTTTCGGCCGCATCGGCCGCCTCGTCTTCCGCGCCCTCGTTGAACAGGGGCTGCTCGGCGAGACCCTCGACGTCGTCGCCGTCGGTGACATCGTCCCCGCCGACAATCTCGCCTACCTGCTGAAGTACGACTCCACCCAGGGCCGCTTCAGCGGCACGGTTGGCTCCCGCAAGTCCTCGCCCGACAAGGCCGAGGATGACGTCCTGATCGTCAACGGCCGGGAAATCCTGGTCGTCAGCGCCAAGACCCCCGCCGAACTCCCGTGGGCCAAGCTGGGCGTCCAGCTGGTCATCGAGTCCACCGGCCTGTTCACCGAAGCCGAGAAGGCCAAGGGCCACCTCGCCGCCGGCGCGCGCAAGGTCATCATCTCGGCCCCGGCCAAGGGCGAAGACATCACGGTCGTGATGGGCGTGAACGACGAGAAACTCGACGTCGCGCAGCACAACATCATCTCGAACGCCTCCTGCACCACCAACTGCCTCGCCCCGATCGTGCACGTCCTCCTCAAGGAGGGCTTCGGGATCGAGG
>JBILWD010000083.1:0-12113 GCA_044370095.1 Opitutaceae bacterium
GACGAGTTCCCGGATCACCCGCAGGCCATCCGCCCCGCCATCGTGGGCTAGCCGGGGTTCAGCCGCGAATTCCGGCGCCTGGCGGTCCACGTGCGCACTGGGCTCGTACGGCGGGTTGCTCAGGATCAGGTCGTAGGGGCCGGGGGGCACGCTCGCCAGCACGTCACTGCGGCAGAAGCGCACCCGGGCCTCCAGCCGGTGGGCCCGGAGGTTGATGGCCGCCACCTCGAGGGCCGCGGGGGACAGGTCGCATCCCACCACCTCAGCGTCCGGGAAGCCGTGGGCCAGCAATAGAGCGAGGCAGCCTGAGCCGGTGCACACGTCCAGCATCCTCCGGCCAGGCCGCGGCGGGGGCAGCAGGTCGCCCAGCAATCCGGGGATCATTTCGACAAAGTAGCTGCGGGGAATAATCACCCGCTCATCCACGTGGAAGCGATGGCCGCCCAGCCAGGCCTCGCGGGTGAGGTAGGCGGCCGGCACCCGCTCCACCAGCCGGCGACGCAACACCCGCTCCAGCCCCTGCCGCTCCCCAGCAGTCAACGGGCGCGCCAGCACGGACTCCGGCGCGTCGAGGGGCAGCCGCAGCCCGTGCAGCAGCAGATAAAGGGCCTCATCGTGGGCCTCGGCCGCGATTTGCCCGAGGGCCGCGCCAGACCGCAGGTAGGCCTGTTCCGCCGCCCTTAACCATTCCCCGGCCGTCCCCGCGTGCGCGACGGCCGCCCAAGGATCACCCGCCCCGCGCCTCATCGGGACCCACGACGTGGGAATGGTTCTGAATGTGCTCCGGACAATAGCACTGGTCCCCGGCGCACTTGGAGCAGTAGCGGAAGTCCAGTTGGGGATGGGTCCGGTTGTTCTTGCCGCAGACGTAGCAGACGTGCCGCGGCCGCTCCGCCTCCTGCTCCCGTTCCTCCCGACGCGCCGCCAGCCGCCGCCCCTGCCGCCGGCTCCGGAGGATTTCCGGCCCGAAGAAGACCAGGAAAGTCACCACCGTCGCGCCGATCTGCAGGCGGTCGGCGAGACCACCCCGCACAAACTGCACGCCATTGAGCGCCCACGCGATGATCGCCAACCACTTGATCTTCACCGGCAGGATAAAGAACAGAAGGATTTCGAAATTCGGATGCAGGAAGGCGAAGGCCAGAAAGACGGATCCCAGAATGAACAGGTTCGAAACCCCATTGAAGGGTGTGGCGAACGAGCAGACCACGGTCAGGAACCAGCTCAGGCCTAGGTAGAGATTGAAGCGGAACGCCCCCCAGTGCTCCTCCAAGGCCTCGCTCATCAGGTAGAATAAGTACCAGCCGAACGCCGTGAAGACGAAGCCCAGCGCGCCGCCCGGGATCGGGACGACGAGCAGGAAGGTCACCATCCGCCACCACTCGCCGGCCTGCAGGACCAGCGCCGGCGCGTAATCGAGCGCGTCCGGCCGGAGTAGGCCCACCAGCGTGCAGAGGAAGACGAAGACCTGCGCCCCCACCAGGTACAGCCCGAGGTGAGGTAGGGCGAAACGGCCAAGCAGGCGTTCGAGGCGGTCGAGCAGGGACATCAGGATCTCCAGCGTGCTCGCGGCCCCGGTCCCGGTGCAAGCCAAGGCCGGTCGGGACTCATTTCTTCTCCGCCTCCGCCAACTGGGGCAGTAAACGGGCCTTCTGACCCTGCAACGCCGGCTCGTCGACCGTCTCTAACAGAGCCCGCGCGTGCGCCAGGCGGCCCGTCTTAAGGCAGATGTTGGCCGCGTGCAGCCGCATCGTCTGGCGCTCGACGGGCGTCGGGGCCTTCTCCTCCAGGGTGCTCCACGCCTTGAGCGCCGCGTCCCAGTCCGGGCGCTCAAGGTCATAAAACGATTCCGCGAAGCGGTAGGCGAAGGCAAACCGGTCCGGCGCCAGCTCCGTGGCCCGCTGGAAGGCGTGCTGCATCGCCGCGTCCAGCGCCGCGCGGGTCCATTGGCCCGCCTTCAGGAAATCATCCCGCGCCTCCGCCAACAGGGATCCGAGCTGGTAGTGGTACAGGGGCTCGTTCGGCTCGAGCTGGATGGCCGCGAGGAAGTAGGGCGCCGCCTGCAGGGGCTGGCCTTCCTCCGCCAGCATTGCGCCCAGCTGGTTCTTCACCAGCGCGATATCCGGATCGAGCTGGTTGGCCTTGAGTAGCATCGCGATCGCCTCCTTGCGCATCGCGGTCTTGCTGAGGAGGTATCCGTAGGCCGCGTAACCGGCCGCGAATTCCGGGTTCTCCCGTAACAGCAGCTCGTAGTCGTGGGTCAGGCGCTGCAATTGCTGGCGGATCGAGGGCAGATCCGCCTTCTCCCCTTGCCGCTCCGCGTCGGCAAAGATCTCCTTCTGATGCCCTACGATCCGCCGCAGCGTCCGCTCGGCCATCGTCTCCCGCACCGCCTCGGCCGCACCCACTAGGGCGACCCCGGCGAGCAGCCCAACCAGCGTAAGGAAAAGACGGCCGCGGTGCATACGATCCACGAAGACACCCTCGCAACCAACCCGAGCCGGCGCAAACGCCGTTTTCACACCCGAGTCTCGGCCTACTTCTCCACCTCGTCGCCGTCCTTCTTCGCCATCACGATGTAGTAGTCCTTGTAGGACTTGTCGTAATACTGGGCGTAATAGTAGCCGGAGACGGCGAGGTTCAGGCCGTTGAGCACCGCCCCAAAGTTGGGGACGTTGGCCTCCATCAACTTGGCCGCCGCAAAACGGGCCGCCTTGCGCCGGACCTTGTTGAAGAAGATCGAGAAAATGGAACCGTCCGCGAGCGGCAGAATGATCAGCGCGTCACTCACCGCGGCCAGCGGCGGAGTATCGATGAAGATTCGGTCGTAACGCTTCCGCAGGTCGGCGATCATCTGCTCGAATCCCTTGCTGTTGAGCACCTGCGTCGGGTTCTTCGCCCGGCCACCGGACGTGATCACGTCGAGGTTGGGATGTACGTTCCGGAGCGTAACATCGTCCAAGGTCGCCGTGCCGCCCACGACGTCGATCAACCCCTTCAGATTCTCCAAACGCAGAGACTTGTGGATGTTCGGCTTCCGCAGATCGCAATCGATCACGACCACCTTCTCGCCGTGGGAGGCGAAGGTCAGGGCTAGGTTGGTGGTGACGAAAGACTTACCCTCACCCGGGATCGTGCTGGTGGTCAGGATGCACTTGGCGTTCTTGCTCTCGTCCTTCAACCGGAGGCTCGAGTGCAGGGTCAAAAAGGCCTCCGCCACCTGTCGGTCCGCGTTCGTGGCCACAATCTGCGCCTTATCCGCCGGCTCCATCCGCTTGATCTGCGGGATGATGCCGATGAGGGGCAGGCCCACCACGCCCTCGATGTCGTAGGAGCTCTTCACCCGGTCATCGATGAACGCCACAAAGAAGGCGAAGGCCAACCCTAGGCCCAAGCCGCCGACCAGACCCAAACCGAGATTGAGCGGCACGTTCGGGGAGATGGGCTTGCTCTCGGCCGCCGGCACCGCCTGGTCGACGATCCGGGCGTTCTGTACCGCAAAGCCGCTGGTCATCGTCGTCTCGCGCGAACGCGCCACGATGCCCTGCAAGATCTGGTTCTGGGTCAGGTACTCACGCTCGATCTGGCTGTAGTCCACCCCGATGCGGTCGAGCTCCAAGGTTTCCGCCTTCTGCTTCTCCAACTCCTGCGCGCGCGCCTGGAAGTACCGCAGGGCGCTCTGGTACTCAGACTCCACTTGGTCGCAGATGGAGGAAATGGCCTTTTCTAACTCCAGCTTGTTCTGATCGAACGACTTGGTCGCGGCGATCATATCCGGATGTCGCTCGCGGTAGCGCTCCTTAAGCTTCGCAATCTCGATCTTGCGGGCGGCCAGCTGGGCTTCCAACCCCTCAATGATCCGCTGGCTCGCGATGAACGACAGACCGGTCAGCTCCAAGTTCTTCTCCCGATACTCCTTGATCTGGTTGCGACGGGTTTCCGCCGACTGGAGGGCCACCGCGGCCTTCTGCGCCTCGAGATTCGCGAGCTTGAGCGACTCACTCACGATGTCCTTCCGTTGATCGAGGGAGACAGTCTTGTTCTTCTCCTTGTAGGCCTGAAGCTTCTGCGCCAACTGATCGACCTTCTTGCGCTGGTCGTCGACGGTCAACTGCAACTCATCCACCGCCCGCGACATATCGGCACTGCGCAGGCGCTGGTTGTGGTTCAGGTATTCCTCGACGAAGAGATTCGCGACCTTCGCCGCCATCATCCGGTCCGGATGCTGGTAGGCCACCGTGACCACCAAGGTCAGGCGTTGCGGGATCACCTTCCGGTTCTTGCTGATGGTCTCCAGCAGGAAAGTCGCGTCCTTACCCTCCTTCTCGTAGGGGGCCATAAAGGTCTTGAGATCCTCGCCCTTCAGGCGCTCGCCCACCCGCCGGATCAAAGTCGCACTCTCAATCACCTTGATCTGAGTATTAAGATCCTCGGCCGAACGGATATCGTTGTCGACCACCTGCTGCACCCCGGGCATCGGGGTCGTGTCGCGCCGCAAAATCTGCACCGTGGCCGAAGACTGGTAGATCTTGGTCTCACTGAGCGTATAGACCAGCGAACTGGAGAACACCACGAGGAACACCACCACGATGTACCAGATGCGCTCGCGCAGGATCAGGAGGTAATCTTGGAACGTCCGCTGGACCTGGCCGGCACCCGACTCCCCAGCATCACCGTAGCCCACGGCGGAGTAGCCGGCGTAAGTGCCGCCATAGCTGTAGCCGTAGGCGCCCGAAGTCTGCTGGAGCTGCTTATCGCCGGTTTCCTTGGACATCGGGAAGATCGTTAAAAGGCGCGCTCGGGCACGAAGAGCACATCGTCCCGCTGCAACTGGACCGCGTCACGGCCGCCGCGCTTCATCAGGGCGTCCACGTCGATCTCCTCGACCACGGTCTCACCGTCGGCCGTCTTGCGGGTGAGGCGGACCTTCTTCAGGTCCGCCAACCGGGTCTGGCCACCGGCCAGCGCGATGGCCTCCACGATCGTCAGCCCCTTCTCCTGCGGGAACAACACGCGCCCCGCATTGTTGACCTGACCCACCACATTCACGCTACGTTCGGCATACTTCACCACGATCACGCTGACCTGAGGATTGACCAGGTAGTCGCGATCATAGGCGGCGCGGATGACCTCCTCCGCCTGCCGGGCCGTGCGGCCGCGCAGGTCGATGCTGTTCACCAGCGGCAGGCTGATGGTGTGCGTATCACTGATCCGCACGGCCTCCATCTGCTTGTTCAGGTCGTCGTGCTGGAAGATGAAGATCCGCAGGATATCCTGCGGCTGCAGCAGGTACTCCCGATCGGGAGTCGCGGCGGGGGCCTCGGCTCGGCCACCCCGTGCGCCCGCCTCCGCGGGCTCCGCCGCCCGGGCCGGACCCGTCGACGCGGCCGCAAGGATCAGGGCCGGGCCGAAGAACCGCGGGATGGGAAGCAGGCTCATTAAAAAAAGAGACGGGAGAAGATCGTCACGATCTTCTCCCGCCGGAAAGGAAAAACTGCAGCCAACGCGAGCCTTCGTCCGAAGGACCTCAGTAGCGGAAATTCGCCGTGATGGCGAAGACGTTGTTCTTGAACTCCGCCCCGGCGATTGGCGACGAATACTTCCGGTACTGGTAGGAGCCGCCGACGCGGACGTTGGCGTTGACCGTATAGATAGCCCCAAGCTCGCCCTCGAAGAAGTCATCCGTCCGGCGAGCATACTCTAGGCTGCGGAGGCTGAGGCCGGCCTTGACCGCCCATTCCGCGGAGAGCGCACTGGAGACCGAGCCGCCGATCACGAAGTTCTTCAGCTGTTCACCCTGCGGGCTGGTGCTGAAATCGTTCGACAGGTTGAAGTCGACGTTGGTCTTGGGGGAAACCTCGTAGGTGAAGCCGGACTCCACGCCCAACAGGGTGTCGTCCCCGCCGCGATCCAGCTTGCGGGTGTTCAGACCGATCGCGAAGCGGCCCTTCAGCTTCGGGGAGAACTCACCGCGGGCACCGATGTTGAAGAAGTGGTCGGTGGAGTCCGAGCCGAGGTCGACCCGGTAATCGCGGTAGCGATAGCCCACGCTGAGGTCAGTCTTGTTCGTCCACTTATAGAAGACATCGACCGGCACGCTGAGGCTGTCGGAGTCCGTGAAGCCGCGGCGCTTGTAGTTCTCGTGGGAGAAGGTGATCCCCGCGCCGATGCGCGTCAGCTGCGAGACCTCGACCTCGGTGGTGGCGCCGGTGTTAAAGACGTCGCGGCGAATGAGGCCGCGGACGAAGGCGGAATTCTGATTCTGCTCCGTGTAGCCCACATCGAGCCCGAGGCGCATCTTCCCGTCGTCGAACACCGAGCGGAAGTTCCCCGCGAAGAGGTTGGTGTTCAGATTGCTGTTGTCCGAGTAGTTCGTGAACGTGTCGACCAAGCTGAGCACGCCCTGCAGCTGCGCGTTCTTGCCGAAGGTGAGGTCGACGCCCGGCGCGAATTCGAAGACCAAGTCGCTCTCGGCCCGGGAGGCGAGCAGCACGTTGTCGTCAGAGCGCACCCCGAGCTTACCCGTAAGGAACAACTCGGCGCCATCGCCGATGGCCATGAAGGGGGCCGCCTGCACAGCGGCCGCCAAGGCAGCGGAAACGAAAGTGGTTCGGAAGGTGACGTTCATGGTGAGGTGAGCTCTGGGAAGAAGACGAGCGGCTGAGGGCTACAAGTGAAAGTGAAGAATCGAACTGCGGGAGGAATTGTCAAAAGATTTACACGGATGCCCGAAGGATCCAGCTACCTAGGGAAGTTCCTCCACCCCGCCAAGAAAAACTCCACACCACCGACAGGCAAGCGTTTTCTTCCGCGACTCGATCGAGCTGACTTCCCGCGGATCGCGCCGCATCAAAGAGGTAACACACTGGCCACTAATTTGTTAAGGTTGAGCAAATTAATTGCGTCAAAACGGCGAAAGTCTGACAGACGAGACAGGAAACGCCTGGCCGACGCCGCGCAGACGTCTAGGTAGAATCACGCCCACAGGCGGGCTCAGGCCCGCGGGCGCGCGCTCAAGACGCGTTCCAATTCAAGGATCACACGCTCGTTCTGAGCCGCGTTGCCAACCGTGACGCGGACCCATTCAGGCAGGCCGTAAGATTTAACGGGCCGCACAATCACGCCGCGGGCCTGCAGGGCGCGAAACACCCCCTCGCCGTCGCCGACGCGCACCAGAATGAAATTCGCAACACTCGGGACCTGCTCGAGTCCCAGGCGCGCGAAAGCCCCTCCCAATTGCTGCAGCCCCGCGCGATTCTCCCGCGCACAGCGGGCCGGGAACTCGGCATCCTCCAGCGCTCCCAACGCCGCCGCCTGCGCGATGGCGTTCACGTTAAAGGGCTGGCGCACGCGCTGCAGCAGGCCGGCCAACTCCGCCCCGGCGTAGCCGTAGCCGATGCGCAACGCGGCGAGGCCGTGAATCTTTGAGAAGGTACGCAGGCCGATGACCTTGCGCCCCTCCGCCAGCAGCGGCCGCAGGTCCGGCGGATTCTCCAGATAATCCGCGTACGCCTCGTCGATCACCGCCACCACGTGCGGCGGCAGCGCGCGCACGAACGCCAGCAGTTCCGCCGCCTCGTTGGCGGTACCCGTGGGGTTGTTCGGGGAACAGACACAAACAAGCTTCGTCCGCGGCGTGATCGCAGCCGCCATCGCCGGCAGATCGTGCCGCCAGTCCCGCAACGGTACCTCCACCGGGCGCGCCCCGAAGAGCAACGTCACCAGCTTGTAGACGACGAAGGCGGGATTCGCCATCACCACCTCATCGCCCGGACCGAGGAACACGTGGCCAAGCAACTCGATGATCTCGTTGGAACCATTGCCGACCACGAACTGTTCCGGCGCTAGGCCGTGCGCGGCCGCCAAGCGGTGCCGCAACTCATAGCATCCACCATCGGGATAAAGCTCCCCCTGCGCCAGCGCCCGGGTCGCCGCCGCCACCGCCCGCGGGGACGGCCCACAGGGATTCTCGTTCGAGGCGAGCTTCAGGATGCCCGCCGGATCGAGCCCCAACTCCCGCGCCACCGCCTCGATCGGCTTGCCCGGCTCATACGTGGGCTGCGTGAGCACCGCGGGCCGGACGAGGGCGGATAGTTGCATCCCGCGAGTGGAGCACGAATGCCGCCACCCGCGGAAGCCCAAATTACAACCTAGGCCGCAACGGCCCGTCCCACCCCGCGCTTCCGCTCAGGGCTGCAGGACCCGGATCTTAATATTCCGGTACCAGCAGTCGTCGTTGTGGTAAGTCAGCAGGATGTGACCGTCGATCTTATCGCCGAAACCCGCCTCCTGCTTAAACTTGCTCCGCGCGAGGCCCGCTTTGACCTCGGCGCTGCCGAGTTCGAACGCGAGCACCTGCCGGCCGTTCAGCCAATGCTCGACGCGCTGGCCACGCACCACCAAGCGCGAGGTATTCCATTCGCCCGGGGCGCGCAGCGGCTTGTCCGCGGCGGGCGCGAGCACCTCGTAGAACGACGCCGTCTGACGATGCGGCCCCAGCTTCCCGTCGGGATGACCCGCGTCGTCGATCATCTGGTACTCCGGTCCCGGCGACTTGGGCCGGTCCTCGGTCACGAGGTACTTCAGGCCGTTGTTGCCCTTCGCGAGGAGCTTCCAGTCCCAGCTCAGCTCGTAATCGCGAAACTTACGCGCGGTGATGGGCTGGTCCCCCTTGGCGTTGGGTAGGCAACGCAGCATCCCGTCGACGATTTCCCAGCCCTTAATGGGCTCGCTCGCCGGCTTCCGGTAAGCGCGCCAGCCGGTCCACGAGCGGCCGTCGAAGAGCAGTTCCCACCCGGCTTTCCGCTCCTCCGGGGTCAGGGTATTCTCAGCGGCCGGGGCGAGGCTGGCGGTGAACGCAAGGGCAAGGACAAGGGCGAGGGGTTTCATACGCGGCCGCACGCTGGCGGATCCGGCAGGCGATGAGAAGCCCGGAGATGCTCCGGCACCGGAAACGGCTTGTTCCCTCCTCCGGGCCCGCCTACGCCTTCGCCCCCCGTGAGCGCCTCCTCCACCCCGCCCGTTGTCGTCCGCGGCCTAAGCAAGGCCTACGCCGGCAAACCGGCCGTGCGCACGGTAGACCTCGAGGTCGCCGCCGGAGAGATCTTCGGCCTGCTCGGCCCCAATGGCGCCGGCAAAACCACCACCGTAGAGTGTCTCGTGGGCCTGCGCGCCCCCGACGCCGGCGAGATCCGCCTCTGCGGCCTCGACGCCCGCGCCCAACCGGCCGCCATCCGCCAACACCTCGGGGTTGCTCTCCAAAGCACCGCGTTGCCGGACCGGATGACGCCGCGCGAAGCGCTGGGGCTATTCGGCCAGTTCTATGCCCGCCGGCGGCCGGTGGAGGACCTCCTGGCGCGCTTCGGCCTGACGGAACAGGGCGATCAGGCCTTCGACCGCCTCTCGGGCGGGCAGCGGCAGCGCCTCGCCCTCGCCCTCGCTTTCGTGAACGAACCGGCCGTCGTGTTCCTCGATGAACCCACCACCGGCCTCGACCCCCAAGCCCGCCGCGACCTCCACGCGCTCATTCGTGGCCTGCGGGACGACGGGTGCGCCGTGGTGCTCACCACCCACCTGCTCGATGAGGCCGAGACCCTCTGCGACCGGGTGGCGATCATCGACCGCGGCCAGGTCGTGGCCACCGGAGCCCCGCGCGACCTCGCCGCGGGGTCCCGCGGGCGGCAAGCGGTCCATCTCCGCGTCCGCGGCCCCTTCGCCGCCGGCAGCCTGACCGCCTTGCCCGGGGTGACCGGACTGGAGACGAGGCCGGAGGGCTTCACGTTCGAGACGGAATCGCCCGCGGCGACGCTCGCGGCGCTCGCCCCATTGCTCGCCGCGCCGGGCGTGGAGCTGCTGGAACTGCAGGTGCGCCGCGCCTCCTTGGAGGAGGTCTTCCTACAACTGACCCGGGAGGAGCACCGATGAACGCCTTTCTCGCCCATCTCGGGATGTCGCTGCGGCTCCATTTCCGGAACCGGATGGCGCTGCTGTACGGCTACCTGTTCCCGGTGATCTTCCTGATCGCCTTCTATGTGCTCTATCGGCACGAGCGCGTGCCCTTGCTGCGGCATATGGGCGAACTGCTCACGGTGGGAGTGCTGGGCGGGGCCTGCTTCGGGCTGCCCACCACGCTCGTCGGGGAACGGGAACGGGGCGTCTGGCGGCGCTACCGGCTCACTCCCGTCCCCACGTGGGCCTTTGTCCTCGGTACGGTGGGCGCCCGCGCGCTGTTGCTCGCCACCGCCGGGCTACTCCAGCTCGCGCTGGCCCTCGGTCTCGGGATGACGGCCCCCGCCCATCCCGCGGCCCTGGCGGTCGCTTTCGCCTTCACCTGCTTCGCCTTCCTTGGCCTGGGACTGGTGCTCGCCGCCCTCGCCGACACGGTGCCCGCCGTCCAAGCGCTCGGGCAATGCCTGTTCCTGCCGATGCTCATCATCGGGGGCGTGGCGGTGCCGCTCGCCGCGCTGCCGGACTGGGCCCAGCACGTCTCCGCCTTCTTCCCAGGCCGCTACGCCGTCGAGGCGATCCAAGCGGCGGTCAACGGCCGTGGACTG
Source organism: Opitutaceae bacterium (assembly GCA_044370095.1). Taxonomy (GTDB): domain Bacteria; phylum Verrucomicrobiota; class Verrucomicrobiia; order Opitutales; family Opitutaceae; genus ER46. The sequence goes on from JBILWD010000083.1 coordinate 10,554, forward strand.
GAGGGCGCCCGCTTCAGCCTGCTAGCGCTCGGCTTGACCGGCATCGCGGGCTGCCTCGCTGGGGCCAAGCTATTCCGGTGGGACGGGCAGCAGCGCTTCCGCCAAGTGCCCGGCAAGGGCTGGCTGGTGGTCGCCTTCGGCACTTGGATCGCGGTCGGGATTGTGGCCGAGATCCGCGGCCGCATCGCCGTGCCCGCGGACGCCGAAGCCGCACCCGCGCCGCGCCCGGCCGCTCCGGCCTCGGCTCCCGCTCCCGTGGCCGCACCAGCCCCGGTCGCTTCCGCGCCCGCCACCTCCCCGGCTCCCGCCGCCACGCCGCCGCCCTCCACCACGCTCCGGCCCCCACCGCCACCGCCCGTATGGGCCAAGCTGACTGCCGCGGACTGGGACGCGCTCGATTACCGCCTACCGCCCGACCACGGCATCGTCGCGCCCATCGCCGCCTTGGATGAGGAGCCAGACGATTTCCTGCGGGCGGAACTGGACCGCGTCCGCGCCGGGCTCGCGACGTGGTCTCCGGGCGTAGATGGGGATGCGCTGTATTGCGTCCGCAATCTCCTCTATGTGGCGGCGGTGCCCGACGCGATTCAGCTCCCGGTGGAGCGCCACCTGCCGCGGATGGTTTACCAGTACCTGCTCGATAGCTACCCCCGCGGTGAGCTGACGCAGATCCTCACCTACATCGCGCAACACCCCTTGGAGGGCCCGGTGGTCGATTCGATCGCCGAACTGGGCATCGAGGGGGCCGTGGGCGACGTGACGCTGGTGCGGGAACGCGCCTACTTGTACGCCCTGAAATTCTTGGGCCGGCTCACTGGAAAACTGGAGGACTGAGGATGCCGGTATTTTCGAACCGCATCGTACGCATCACCCTGTTCGTGCTCGTGGTGATGGCCCTCGTCTGCCTGCCCTTCGCAATCTTGGGCGAGGAATTCGTCCTGCCGCTGCTGCAGACCCGGGCGCAGCAAGCGTGGGCCCTGACGTTGGCGGCCACGGCGCTGTTGGCGGCCGACGCGGTGGCGCCGATCCCTTCCAGCTTGGTGATCCTGTATGTCGGGGCCAAGGCGGGCCCGCTTTGGGGTTTCGCGGGCGGCGCCGTCGGGCTCAGCCTCGGGGTGTTGGCCGCCGCGTGGCTCGGTCGGCACGCAGTGGGTCGCCTCGCGCCGCGGTTCCTGCCCGACGCCGAACTGGAGCGACTCCGGCGGGCGCTGCAGGAGCGCCTCGGCGTTACCCTCGCCTGTTGCCGCAGTATTCCCGTGCTGGCCGAGACCTCCGTGCTCGTGGCCGCGGCGATGGGCATCCCGCCGGGCCGCATCTTCCGGGTGACGCTCCTGCCGAACGCGATCGTCGCGGCGGTCTACGCCCTCGCCGCCGATGATTCCGCGGGCACCGCCGCCCTCACCCTCGCCCTCACCACCCTCGCCTCCTGGCTCTATTGGCGCTGGTCGCAACGCGTCCGCTGAGGCCGGCGTGACCCACCGCGGCGAATCCCTTTACCCTCCCGTCCCCGATTCTCCCATGCAAACTTCCCGTCCCCTTGGCGTCGGCTTTGTCGGCAGC
>JBILWD010000327.1:0-3992 GCA_044370095.1 Opitutaceae bacterium
CGCGGCCCGCGACTTCCTTCCGGGCGGCTTCACCCCGCGGGTGCTTGCCGGCGGGGAAGAGCGTCCGTGGCGCTACCGCCTTGAGGCCGTGATCACCGGGGCCGGCGGCGGGCCGACCCCGACCACAACCACCTTCACGTTGCTGCTCACGGACCGCCTCGGTGGCAGCCTCCAGTACGCGGGCAGCCGGGAACTGGACACCGTGTTCTCCCTCCCCCAACCCGTGATCGACGCGCTCTGGGCCCTGACCTACGGGCCGCGCGACCCGGGGCCTCGTGCCGCCCCGCCCCGCTGATCCCCCGCCGGGCCGATGTCGCCGCTCCTCGAGCTCAGCCGCGCCGCTGCCGCGTATGTCGCGCGCGCCGGCTGGGCGTTCGCGGTCTGGACGCTGTGGCTCGGGCTCCTGCTGCTGCTGACCCTGCAGACGTGGATCGCGACCAGCCGCGAACTCACGGTGCCGGCCCCGCTGCGGCGCCAACTCGAGGCGGAGCTCGCCCGCCAGGGCTTCCGCGCCACGTTCGGCGCGACGTCCTTTGATCCCACCGGGCGCGTCTACGCGCGGGACGTGCGTCTCTTCCTGCCCGCCTTCGCGGAACCCGTCCTAGAGGCCCGCGGGGTCTACGCGCGGCTCGACCCGGCCGCCGCGCTCCGGGGGGAAGTCCGCCTGCTCGAACTGCAACTCCAGCAGGCCGCCGTGCTGGCCCCGCCCCAGTTGACGCCCTCCGGCCGCGCCGAACCGCTCGCCGCTGGGATCGAAGCTGTACTCCGCCTCGACCACCGCCGGATCCACCTCCACCAGCTCGACGCCCGGGTGCAAGGCGTCCTCGTGCAGGTAAGCGGAGACCTCGCCCTGCCGCGCCCCGACCCGTCGCGGTCCCCGCTCGCGACGGAGATCGCCCGCGGGTTCCCCGGCGCCGCTCGCGCCCTGCTGGCCGCCGGTCGGCAACTCGCTGACGCGGAGGACCTACGCGCGCGCTTAGAACTCACGCCAGCTGGGTCCGGCGGGCATCAACTCGGCTTTAGCCTCACCGGCGCGCGCCTCCCCCTGCCCGCACCCGCGGCCGGCGAGGCGCGCACCGTCTCCGTCACCGGCACCTTCGCGCTGGGCCCGGAGCTGGAGGCGTCCGAACTCCGGCTCTCCGCCGCCACCCTCGAACTGGCGGGGATCGCCCGCCTCCAAGACTTGCACGTGAGCCTGCCAACGATCCGCCCCAAGGGCCCCGCGGGCTGGTGGCCCGCGACGGCGGAAGTGAGCGCCGCGGCGGTCGAAACCGCTGACGGTGCGTTCACGGCGGTGACGGCCCGCCTGCGCAGGGGCCCCGATTCGACCGTCACGACGGAGGCGGGACTGCGACTCCTAGAGTCGCCCTTGCAGCTGTCCGCCGAGATCGACTGGGGCCGCCGCAGCGGTCGCGTCGCCTTCGCGGGGGAACTCTCGACCGGGCTCCTCGGCGTAATCAGCCGGCGACTGGCCACGGACGTCACCCGCTTCTACTCCTACGAAGCCCTCACCGTGGAAACCGGGGCGGCGGCGTTCGGCCCGGACTGGACCTTTGCCCGACTCGACGCGCGGGTGCGCATCCCCCGGATGGACTCCTACGGGGTCACGATGGAGGACGGCCGCGCGGTGGTCGTGCTGGAACCCGGGCGCTTTCACTCCCCCGAGGCCTTCGCGCGGATCGGCGAGAATTACGCCCGCGGCACCTACGACCACGACCTGCGCACGCACGCTTTCCGCTTCTTGCTCGACGGGCGCCTCCGCCCGCTCGCCATCGGGCGCTGGTTCGGCCCCTGGTGGCCGGAGTTCTTCGGCCAGGTCGAGTTCCCGGACCATCCGCCGACGGCCGGCGTCGACGTGCAGGGAGTTTGGCGCCAGGGGCACCGCGCGGCGATATTCGTGGGCGCCCAAGCGGGCCGGACCCTGCTGCGCGGCGCACCCGTCGAGGCGGTCCGCACCCGCCTGTTCATCCGTCCCGGCTGGGTGGACGGGTTGGACTTCCGCTTGACGGAACCGAGCGGGGAGGCGCGCGGGACCTTCACGCACGTAGCGGAGCCCGGCGCGGGCTGGCGCCACCTCGATCTCGATCTGAAGTCCACCCTCGGGCTCGCACCCTTGCAGGGACTCCTCGGGGCGCCGCTGAATGCCGTGCTCGACCCCTACGCGGCGGACACTTCCCCGGAACTCGGCCTGCGCGGGCGCCTGCACGGCCCCGCCGCGCCTGCGGATGCGATCAACCGCCTCGAACTGGAGGGTCGGGTGGCGGGCGCGTTCCGCTTCCACGGTTTCCCGCTGCAGGAAGTGGCCTTCGCGGCGCGCGTCGTGGGACCGGAGGTCAACGTGGATCCGTTCTCCGCGCGGTACGCGGAAGGCCGGGTGACGGGCAACGCCCGCGTCTGGGGACCGAGCGCGGCGCGGCGGGTCGGCTTCAACGCCTCGCTGGAGGATGCGAGCCTCGGCCCGGCGGCGACGACCCTGCAGGCATTCCTCGCCGCACGGCGGGGCGAACCCCCGGCACCGCCGGATCGCTTCGTGCAGGAACGAACCAACCTGCGCCTCAACCTCTCGGCGTCGGCGGAAGGTGACTACGCCGACCCGTACTCGTTCCGTGGCGACGGCAACGCGACGCTGCAGGGACCGGCGCTCGGCGAGGTCCCGATGCTGGGCCTGCTCTCGGAGTTGTTCACCTTCACTTCGCTGCGCTTCACCGAGGCCCGCGCCAATTTACGGATCGACGGGCCGCGCCTGCTCTTCCCCCAGGTGGAACTCCGCGGTGCCAACTCGGCGATCGACGCTTCCGGGGAGTTCGCCCTCGACCGGCGCGAGCTGCGCTTTAACGCGAAGGTCTTCCCGTTTCAGGAAAGCGGCAACGTCCTCAAGACTGTAGTCGGTGCCGTGCTCACCCCGCTGTCCAACGCGCTGGAGGTGCGGCTCACCGGCACCCTCGAGCGGCCGCGCTGGGAGTTCGTGATGGGGCCCCGCAACTTCCTGCGCACCCTCGCCGGCGAGAATGGAGCGGCCCCCGCCACGCCAGCCACGGCGCCGCCCGCCAGCCCCGCGCCAGCGGTTCCGCCGCCCGCGCCTTGACTTGCCCGCGCGCCCGCCGAGATAGGGAGGGATGACGTTCCGTCTCCTGTTCCCGCTCGTAGCCGCCTGCCTTCTCTCCGCCTGTCAACCCGACACCGGTGCTCCGTCTGCCCCCCCGGCGACGGGTAACCCCAAGGTTCCGGCCGGGGCGAAGAGCTCCGGCGGTCGCCACGCGGTGCTGCAGTTAGAAAAGGGCGAGATTGAGCTGGAGCTACTCCCAGAGGCCGCCCCGCGCGCCGTGGAGAACTTCCGCCTCCTCGCCGAGCACGGCTACTACGACGGCCTCACGTTTCACCGGATTATCCGTGGCTTTATGCTCCAAGGCGGTGATCCGCTCGGCGACGGTCGCGGGGGCCAGAGCGCGTGGGGCGGCACCTTCGCCGACGAGCTCGAGCCCGCCTCACCGCTGTACCGGGCCGGCTACCGGCGCGGCATTGTCGCGATGGCCAACCGCGGCCCGAACACCAACACGAGCCAGTTCTTCATCATGCACCAAGACTACCGCCTCCCGCCCTCCTACGTCATCTTTGCGAAGGTGATCCGGGGGTTCGAGGTGGTCGATGCCCTCGCCGAGCTCCCGACGGTGCCCGGCCTCGACGGCAGTGCCAGCGTGCCCCGCCAGCCACCGGTCATCCGGCGCATTATCATCAAGCCCTGAGCCGGACTCATGCAGTTGGAGGCGGAGCAGCGGGGTGAGATGGCGAGCACATTTCAGAGGCGAACGACCGAGGCATACCCGGAGGGTATGGCGACAGGAGAGAGCCACTGAAAGGTACCGTCAGATCACCTCGATGCGACCTGATCAACTGCATGAGTCCGGCTGAGCGCAAAAGCAGCCGCCCAGGCTCGGCGCCCGCGGTCCGGATACGCCGCTCAGAGCAAGTTGGTGGGCAGGTCTTCACCCGCC
>JBILWD010000328.1:0-3979 GCA_044370095.1 Opitutaceae bacterium
GGGTCGCGCCCGGCTCGCGGCGCTCGCGCCCGGCACCTCCGCTCGCATCGAGCTGGGCGGCGGCGCCTTTGCGATGGAGCAGGCTTACCTGACCAAGCCCCGCGCCGAGGGGTTCTTCGAGTCGCATCGCCGCCACATCGATGTGCAGGTGGTGGTCGAGGGCGAGGAGGTGATGGAAGTCATCGACGCCGGCCGGATCGCCCCGGCCGGACCTTTCCAGGAGGAACGGGACTTCCAGGCCTATCCGCCCGCTACTGGGACGCTGGTCGCGCGCTTCGGCCCCGGCGACGTGGCGGTCTACTTTCCCGCGGATGTCCATCAGCCGAGTTTGCGCGCCGGCGAGGCCGCCGTGCTGGTCCGCAAGACGGTGGTCAAGGTGCCCGTCGCCTGAGACCTCCCGGCCCACGCCCTCCCGGGCAATGAATTACCGCCATCAATTTCACGCCGGGAACTTCGCCGATGTGGTGAAGCACGCCCTGCTGGTCGCCCTAGTGCGGGCGCTGCAGCGCAAGGACAAGGGCTGCCTGCTGCTCGACACCCACGCGGGTCGGGGCCGGTACGACCTCGCCGCCGCCGCCGCGGGGGACTCGCTAGCGCGCCGCCCGGAATGGCCCGACGGCCTCGGTCGCCTCGCCGAGGACGCCGCGGGGGGAGAGCTGCTGGCAGACTACCTTGGCCTGGTGCGGGAATTCGACCGTGGGCAAGGCAACCTCGCCGTGGAACCGCGCTTCTATCCGGGTTCCCCGGGCCTTTTACGCGCGCTGCTGCGGCCGGTGGACCGGCTCGTGCTGGTGGAACGTCACCCCGCCGAATGCGACGCCCTGCGCGCGTCCGCCGCGGGCTGGCCGCGCACGGAGGTCCGGGAGGGGGACGGGTACGCGCTCCTGCGCGCGCTGCTGCCCCCGCCCGAGCGTCGCGGCCTCATCCTGCTGGATCCGCCGTTCGAGGCCCCCGAGGAGTTCGCTTGGCTCGCGGCCGCGGTGGGGGAGGGGTTGCGCCGTTTTCCCACCGGGGTGTTCGCCGCTTGGTATCCGCTCACCCAGCGCGCCCGGGTGGACGAGTTCCTCCACGCGGTCTCTACGTTGGGGCCGCCGCCGTGCCTCACCGCCGAGCTGACCGTCGCGGGCGAAGCGTTCGGGCTCAAGCTTCGCGGCTGCGGGTTGCTCGTGCTCAACCCGCCCTGGGGCTTCGCCCCGGTCGCCCAATCCCTGTTGGACCTCCTCGTCCCTCGCCTCGCGCAGGCGCCCGGGGGCGAGGGCCGGCTGACGTGGTTGGTGCCGGATCGGTAAGGTTCCGGAGGGGGCCGCTGCGGCGCTTTGCCCTGCAGCGCAACGCCCACGGCGCGCCGGATTCGGAAAGTGGGTGGCTTCCCACTTGGCCCTTGATCCGGCCCGGGGCGCTACTCAACCTCCGCGAGTCTACCCCGGTCCGTGGCGGCTACCCCCGCCAAGGTCTGTCGGTCCCGCCGTCGGGGCCGGTCCCGGGCATCCTGCTTCCCCAACCCCAACCGTCCTCACCCTCCTATGACCAGTACTCCTAAGATCAGTAACGAAGGCACCGTGCCCAACGCCAGCCGGCTGTTGTGGGCGGGCTTTATGGCCATCCTCGCCGCCGGCGTCGGCTTCGCCCTCCGCGGCGGCATCTTCGGCGCCTGGGCCTCCGAATACGGCTTCACGGCCACGCAGCTTGGAGCCATCGGCGGCGCCGGGTTCACCGGCTTCTGCTTCGGCATCATCATCGGTGGCGTGATCGTGGACAAGCTGGGCTACGGTAAGCTGGTCGCCCTTGCGCTCCTCGGTCACGTGCTCTCCGCGGTCGTCACCTTTATGGCGAGCACCCCGCAGAACGCCTACGATTTCCTTTATTGGGGTATGTTCATCTTCGCCTACGCCAACGGCACGCTCGAGGCGGTGGCCAACCCGCTGGTCGCGACCGTTTACCCCCAGAACCGCACGCACTTCCTCAACATCCTGCACGCCTCGTGGCCCCTCGGGATGGTGCTGGGCGCGGTCGCCTCCTACGTCCTCGGCACCGTGATGGGCTTCGGCTGGAAGGGCCAGCTGGCCTTCTACCTCGTCCCCACCATCGCCTACGCCGTGATGTTTATGGGCCAGTCCTTCCCGAAGTCGGAAGCCGCGGCCAAGGGCACCAGCTACGCGGATATGTTCAAGGACGTCGGCATCCTCGGCGCCGCGGTCGCCTGCTACCTCCTCGCCCTGTTCCTCGGCGGCGTCTTCAAGAACCCCACCATCGGCTGGGTCGCCGGCGGCGGCCTCGTGATCGTGGTCGGCCTGCTCACCCGCTTCTCGTTCGGTTCCTTCCTGCTCTTCGTCCTCTTCGTCACCCACGCGATGATCGGCGCCGTCGAGCTCGGCACGGACGGCTGGATCGAAGCCATCACCGGCAACCTGTTCACGCCGACGCAGGGCAAGATCCTGTTCATCTGGACCTCCGCCATTATGTTCGGCCTCCGCTTCTGCGCCCACTGGATCGAGACCCGCCTCGGGCTCTCCCCGATCGGCCTGCTGCTGGCGTCCTCCATCCTCGCCGTGGTCGGCCTCCAGATGGCCTCCGGGATGAACTCCTTCGCCATCGCGTTCATCGCCCTCGGCCTCTACGCGGTCGGCAAGACGTTCTTCTGGCCCACGATGCTCGCGGTCGTCGGTGACCGCTACCCCCGCTCCGGCGCCGTCGCGATGTCCATTATGGGTGGCATCGGGATGCTGTCCGCCGGCCTCATCGGCGGCCCCGGCCTCGGCTATGCCAAGGACCGCTTCACCGCCGAGAACCTGAAGGCCACCAACGCCGCGGTCTACGACGCCAACAAGGCCGCCGCGCCCTCCAAGTTCCTGTTCCTCGACCCGGTCACCGCCGTCGACGGTTCCAAGCTCGAGGCCGCCAAGAAGGCCGGCGACAAGGGCACCGCCGAGCAGAAGGCGATTGTCGCCGCCAACCAGCAGGGCGACCGCGCCACCCTCAAGGTGGACTCGTACATCCCGCTGACGATGGCCGTCGTCTACCTGCTGATGATGTTCTACTTCAAGGGCATCGGCGGTTACCGGCCGGTGAAGCTCGAAGAGCAGACCTGAGCCGCGCCGCGGTCCTGACCTTCCGGCCGCACCCCTTGCGGGGTGCGGCTTTTTTGTCGCCGGAGGCCGCGGGATGACCCGCCTCCGCTCCGATCCCCAATCGAACGAGAATCGAACCAGAATCGAACGAGAATCGAACCAGAATCGAAGGAGAACCGAAGGAGAGCCGGAGGAAGCGCTCGGGTGCGAGCAGGCCGCCCCGGGACGTGCTCAGGGGCCACCTCGGCCGGCCTGGAGGCATCCGCCTCAGGCGGCGAGGCAGGGTGCCGCGGACCGGCTCCGCCGCGGGACCAGCACCGTGAGGACGCCGTCCGCGAGTTCCGCCTCCATCCGGCTGAAGTCGTAGCCCTTGCCGAGGCGCAGCCGCAGGAGGTAATCGCGCTGCGCGGCCTCGAGGTGTAGCGCCTCGAAGTTCGGCCGCACCACACGCTCCTTGCGCGCCAGCACGGTCAGGTCGGCTCCGCGACCCTCGATTTCCACGGCTGACCCGTCCACGCCCGGGACGTAGACCGTGATTCGGACGCCCTCCGGGTGCTCCGCGCACTCGTGGACCGGCTGCCGGGGCCGCCGGTCGGGGCGGACGCTCAGGGCAGGGCGAACTCCGGCGCGGGGCAGGAGGGGGGTGGCGGTGTGGTTCATAGAGGAAAGGGGTGGAAGCGCCCTCCTCGCCGGTCGGAAGACCGTCGGGCTTGGCTCAGGAACTGCGCTTCCGGAGGGAAGCTTCAGTGCTGGCGGCCCGGACTGGTCTGTTTGTTTCCGACGGAAACGGTGACCGCGTCCAAGCCGCCACAGCGCTGCCACGCCTGCTGGATGCAGGCGCCGGAGCGGCGGGCGGAGGAATGGAACAGGACGGTCATCCGAGAATTTTCTGACAGAAGCCAATGCAGGCT
>JBILWD010000084.1:0-11990 GCA_044370095.1 Opitutaceae bacterium
CGCGCACGGCGGCCAGGTCTACATGGACGGGGCCAACATGAACGCGCAGGTGGGCCTCACCTCGCCGGGCCACATCGGGGCGGACGTCTGCCACCTGAACCTGCACAAGACCTTCTGCATTCCGCATGGCGGTGGCGGGCCGGGGATGGGACCGATCGGCGTCGCGGCCCACCTCGCGCCCTTCCTCCCCGGACACCCCCTCGCGCCCGCCACACCCGGCGCCGACGACCAGCGCATCGGCCCCGTCTCCGCCGCCCCCTACGGCAGCGCGAGCATTTTGGTCATCTCCTGGATGTACATCCGGATGATGGGCGGAGCCGGCCTCACTGCCGCCACCCGCCGCGCCATCCTCAACGCCAACTACATCGCCCGCCGCCTCGAGGGCCGGTTCCCGGTCCTTTACCGCGGCGCCCAAGGCCTCGTCGCCCACGAGTGCATCATCGACCTCCGCGGCTGGAAGAAGCACGGCCTCGAGGTCGAGGACGCCGCCAAGCGGCTGATGGATTACGGCTACCATGCGCCAACGATGTCGTTCCCGGTCCCCGGCACCCTGATGATCGAGCCCACCGAGAGCGAATCCAAGGCAGAGCTCGACCGCTTCTGCGACGCCCTGATCGCAATCCACGGGGAGATGCAGGCGGTGGCCGAGGGCCGCGCGGATCCGGCGGACAATCCGTTGAAGCACGCCCCGCACACCGCGCGGGTCGTGTGCGCCGACGCCTGGCCGCACGCCTACTCCCGCGAGACGGCCGCCTTCCCCGACCGCCACACGCGCGCCGCCAAGTTCTGGCCTGCCGTTGGTCGCGTCGACAACGTCCACGGCGACCGCCACCTCGTCTGTTCGTGCGTCGGGATGGAGGCCCACGCCGGGAACTGATCGCGCGCCGCGCCGCCGCGGCTTGCGTCAGGCCGGCGCGTCAGGCACCACGGGGAAGATGAAGATCATCCGCCACCTCACGCCGGCGGGCCCCGCTTGGGCCGCCCTGCAGGCCGACGGTTCCGCCCGCGCCCTCGAGGGTGAGGTGCCGGGAGACTTCCGCCTCACCGACCGCCCCGTCACCCCGGGCCGGCGGCTTGCGCCGCTGACGCCGACGAACCTGCTCTGCATCGGCCTGAATTACCGCCGCCACGCGGCCGAGTCGAACAGCCCCCTGCCGCCGCATCCGGTGCTCTTCATGAAAAACACCGCGGCCGTGCAGCACCCCGGCGGGCCGATCCAGCTGCCGCGCCACCTCCCCAGCACGAAGGTGGATTACGAGTGCGAGCTGGCCGTCGTCATCGGCCGGGCCTGCCGCAACGCCACCCGCGAAAACGCCCTCAGCTACGTGCTCGGCTACACCTGCGCCAACGACGTCTCGGCGCGCGACTGGCAGCGCGACGGCGGCGGGGGCCAATGGTGCCAAGGCAAGAGCTTCGACACCTTCTGCCCACTCGGCCCCGTGCTCGTCACCCCCGACGAACTCCCCCACCCGAACGCGCTCCGCATCCGCACCGTCCTGAACGGGCAGGTGATGCAGGACTGGAGCACGGACGATATGATTTTCGATGTGCCCGCAATCATCGCGTTCCTCAGCGCGAGCAAGACCCTGCTGCCGGGCACGGTCATCCTCACCGGCACCCCGCACGGCGTGGGCTTCGCGCGCAACCCGCCGGTCTGGCTGCAGCCGGGCGACGAGGTGACGGTGGACATCGAGGGGATCGGCGCGCTCACCAACCCGGTGATCGAGGAACCGCGCTGAGCGGGCCCGCGCGGATGCCGGAACTGGCCGCCATCGCAGCCGCCCTCGGCGAAACGGGTAACCTGCCCGCGGTGCTCGCGACGCTGGTACGCGTCGAGGGCTCGTCCTACCGCCGACCGGGGGCGCGGTTGCTCCTCCCCGCGGACGGCCGCCGGATTGGCGCCATCAGCGGCGGGTGCCTGGAGGCGGATCTGGTGGAACGGGCCCGCGGCGTGCGGGCGCGCGGCGTGGCGGAGGTCGTCACTTACGACACCACCGCCGAGAACGACCTCGTCTGGGGCGTGGGCCTCGGCTGCCACGGCGTGGTGCGCGTGCTACTGGAGCGGATCGATACCGTACCGGCCTGGGCCGCGGAGCTTCCCTCCGCCTGGGCGGGCCGACGCCTCCTCACGCTGGGCGTGCGGCACGAGGGTCCTGACCCGCAGCGGTGGGGCACGCGGCTCCTCGGAGGCGACGCGGCGGGCGGAGAACCGGGGGAATGGGTGCAGCGCGTCAAGCCGCCCCCGGCCCTGTACGTCCTTGGCGCCGGGGACGATGCGCCGCCGCTGGTGGCGCTCGCCGCGACGCTCGGCTGGCACGTGACCGTGGCGGATCCACGGCCGGCGTTCGCCACCCGGGAGCGCTTTCCGGGCGCAACCCGCGTGCTGGCAGCACCGCCCGACCAACTCATCCCGCTGCTCAATCCGGGGCCCGACGCGCTCGTGGTGGTGATGACGCACCATTACGTGCACGACCTGCCGCTGCTGGGCGCGCTGCTGGGGCGACCGCTGGCATACGTGGGCCTCCTGGGCCCACGCCGGCGCGCCGCACGGATCCTGGCCGACCTGGCCGCGACCGCGCCGGCAGCTGCGGCGGAGCTCGGGCGCAGGTTGCACGCGCCGGTGGGCCTGGACCTCGGGGCAGACGGACCGGAGCAGGTCGCGTTGGCGATCGTCGCGGAGATGCAGGCGGTGCTCGGGGGACGCGACGGCCGGCCGTTGCGCGAGCGGGAAGGGCCCATCCATGACTGAGGTCGCGCCACTGGAACCAGCCGCGGAACGCCCGTTCCCCTGCGGCCTCATTATCCTCGCGGCCGGCGCCTCGACGCGGATGGGGCAGCCGAAGCAGTTGCTCGAGGTCGGGGGGCAGCCGCTGCTGTTGCGCGCGGTCGAGGCGGCCCTGGCGGCGCCCGTCTGGCCGGTGGTCGTCGTGCTCGGGGCGCACGCCGCGGCGCTGCGGCCGCTGCTCGCGCGGCATCCGGTGCTCGTGGTCGAGAATCCCGCCTGGGCCGAAGGGATGGCGTCCTCGCTGCGGGAGGGCGTGGCGACGCTCGCGCAGTTCTCCCGGCGCCTCGAGGCGGCGGTGGTGGTGCTGGCGGATCAACCGGCTCTGGACGCGGCGGTGATCCGGCAGCTGATCGCGGTGCACCAGACCAGCGGGCGCGACCTCGTGGCGGCCCGGTACGCCGGTCGCCACGGCGCGCCCGCGCTGTTCCACCGGCGGCTGTTTCCTCGGCTCACGGCGCTCACCGGGGAGGCCGGCGCCCGTGACCTGCTCAACGGCGGCGACCCGCCGGCCGCGGCGGTCGACCTGCCCGCGCTGGCCGCGGACCTCGACACGCCCGAGGACGTTCGCCGCTGGCACGCCGGCGGCGGCTGAGGCGCGCGGAAACGCGCGAAGCGATCCACTCGGCGCGCCGCGATCCACCACACGAGTCCGGCGGCGGTCGGTTCCACCGGGCCTCGCGGGCAATGGTGCCGGGCCGATTCCGGCCTTGACTCGCCGGATGTTCATCGAAACCAATCCCGCCCGTTGCACCGCAGGCTGCCCAGTCTAGCCCTGCTCTTCGCGTGGATCTGCGCGAATGGGGCCTTGCTCGACGCCGTGCAAATGCTCGCCTGGGGCAAGATGTTCTCGGCCTACGTGGAGACCGAGACCGTGCTGACGGCCTTGGACAAGACCTTCGATCCCGCGAAGCCCTGCCACTGGTGCGTCAAAGTGGGCGCCGCCCGCGAGACCGCTAAGCAGCATTCACCCGCTGCGATCGAATCGGCGGCGGAACGGATCCTGCTGGCCCTGAATCGGGCGGAGGAGATCGTCCTGCCCGCTCCGCAACCTCACTGGCCCCGACCGGCGTCCGCCCGGCTCGTGGCGCGTTGCGAACCCGTACCGGTCCCGCCCCCGCGGGCCTAACGTTGCCGCACCGGTTCCGGGCCCGCCGCTCCGACGACGGGCCGTATCCGGCTGCCATTGCTCCCCCCTGCCCTCCGCCCAGTCCGGCGCTGAGCCTTCGCTTCAGCCGCTGTCGACAGGAGCGGAATTCGCACCCCACGCGCCCTCCGGCGCGCTGGGTCCCCGCGATGGGGATCCTTCCCTACCCGCGGCGTTGGCGGCACGCCTCGGCCCTTCATTCCGCCGCCTTCTCCCATGCTTCGTCCTACCTTCCTCCTGCGTCCCCTCTGCTTCACCTGCGCCCTCGGCGCCGGTGCCTTCAACTCCGGCCTCGCGGCCGCCCCTACTCCGCCCGTGCCTCCGGCCGGGGAAACCCTCCAACTTGAACGCTTCGACGTCACCGCGGAAAAGGAGCGTCACTTCTCGCTGCCGCTTGACGCCGTCGCCACCTCCGGCTCCCGCCTCGGCCTCACCAGCCGGGAACTGCCCGCCAGCATCTCCGTCATCACTCAGGAAATGATGCAACTGCGCGGCCTGCGCACCGCCGTGGAGGCCGTGGAGGCGGCGGTCGGCATGACCGGAGGCACGCAGTTCGGCTCGATCCCGAGCTACTCGTCCCGGGGCTTCGGCGGCAACAACGTCACGGTCCTGCGCGACGGCATCCGGCAAAACACCGCCTCCCAAAGTTCCCGCACCGTCGACTCCTTCATCCTCGACCGCATCGAGGTCCTCAAGGGGCCGGACGGCCTGATGTTCGGCGAAGGTGCCATCGGTGGCGCCGTGAATTACATCTCCAAGTCCCCCTCGGCGAGCCCGCGGGGCGATGCCCTCGCCTCTCTTGGGGCGTGGGGCAGCTACCGCGCGGGCGTGGGCCACGGGGGAACCCTTCGACCCGGGTCGGCTTGGACCTATCGGGCCGACTACAGTCACGCCCAGACCAACGGTTACCAGGAGCGCAACTCCCAGCGCTACGACGCGGCCGCCCTCAGCCTCGCCTGGCGCGCCACGGAGCGCCTCACGCTCACCTGGTGGGGCACCTTCCTCGATGACTGGAACGAAAGCTACTATGGCAACCCGGTGATTTATGACGGCGTGGTAAACACGCTGACGGCCGCTGCTCCCGTCGAGGTGCGCACGTTCAACACCGCCACCGACCGCCTGATCAACCCGCGCGTCGATCCCGCGACCCGGCGCACCAACTACAACTTCGCCGACAATTACGCCACGACCGAGAACGTCTTCAACCGCGTCCGCGCCGAACTCCGGCTCTCCCCCGAACTTGAACTCCGCAACGAGGCCTACGCGGCGACCCAGCTGCTCAAGTGGAAGAACAGTGAGAGCAGCACCTGGAATCCGGTCGCCCGGAACATCACCCGCGGCGGCCTCACGCTCATTTACCGCGACGACGTCCTCTACGGAAACCGCCTTGATCTCACGGTGAAGCGGCCGGTCGCCGGCCGCGCCAACCGGTTCCTCCTCGGTGCCGTGTTCGAACGCAACGACCAGATCCGCGGTGGCGCGGCGGGAAACCAGGTCACCGCCATCCCCGCCGTCTCCCTCGCCCAACCCGTCGTCGGTACCGGCCCCGCTTCCCGCTTCCAGAAGACGTCCCGCATCGTGGTCGAAACCCACGCGTTCCATTTTCAGGACGTGCTGGAAGTCACGCCCGGCGTCCGCGCGGTGGCCGGCCTCCGGTACGATCACATCGCGCTCCAGCGCGATACGCTGGCCAACCGTACGCTCGCCGTACCCGTGCACTTCTCCACGTTCACCAAGGGTTATCGCCCCTACACGGGCCGGGTGGGCGTGGTCTGGACCCTCAGCCGCGAGCTCAACGCCTACGCCACTTACTCGCGCGCCGCGGAACCCGTGACCCAGCTCGTCTCGCTGAATACCGCCCAGGCCGACTACTCCCTGCAAAAAGGGCGGCAGTATGAGGCCGGCGTGAAGGGCACCCTTCTCGGCGGCAAGCTCGACTCCACTCTGGCCCTCTTTGATCTCCGCAAGCAGGACATCCTGACCAGCACGCTGGACCCGGTCACGGGCCTGCGGATCAGCCAGCAGATCGGCGCCCAGCGTTCCCGGGGCGCCGAACTGGCCCTCGCCGTCTCACCGGGGGAAGGCTGGCGCGTGGAGGGCAACGTCGCGTACACGGATTCCCGCTTTGAGGATTTCAACGAGAATCTCGGCACGGGCGTGATCTCCCGCTCCGGCAAGCGCCCAAGCAACGTGCCCGCCTGGGTCATGAATCTGTTCGTCGCGAAACGGTTCGCCAACGGGCTCGCCGTGAGCGGCGGCCCCCGGTGGGTCAGCGACCGCTTTGGCAACACGAACAACTCCGTCGTCGCCGAAGGTTACTGCACGCTCGATGCCGCGCTCACCTACTCTTGGCACCGGTGGCACTTCAGCCTGCGCGGGCGCAATCTGCTCGACGAGGAATACGAGCCCGTCGCGGGGACGACGATGCGCCGCCTCGCCGATCCGCGCGGCGCGGAGCTGAGCACCCGCGTCTCCTTCTGAGCCATGCGCGCGCTCCCCTGCCTGCTGTTGGCCCTCGGGCTGGCCCGCGTCGCGGTCGCCGCCACCGAGGCGCCCGCACACGCCACGGGCCCGGGCACGCACTGCGGCAACCTCGCCGCCTCCCCCGATGGCACCCTCTGGCTCACCTACTACGGCCCGCCCCCCGCCGACGCTCCCGCCGGCGCCCGGACGCTGTGGCTGAGCCGCCTCGCGGCTGACGCAGTCGCCTGGGATCCACCCCGGGCGGTGATCACCACGCCACTGCTGCTGGAAAACTGGGCCGACTTCGCCTCGCTGGTGGTGGGCACCGACGGCGCCCTGACCGCGCAGTGGTTCCAGCGGGCGGCGCCGGACGCCCGCGGCTACGACGGCTGGTACTCGCGGTCCGAGGACGGGGGACGCACCTGGCGCGCTCCCGCCCCGCTTGGCCACGAGTTCGTCGCCCTCGCCCCGCTGTCCGGCGGACGCACGCTCGCCGTCTGGCTGGAGAGCGCCCGCACACGGGATCCCCACGCGGCCCCGCGCCCCCGTCCGGCGCCCGGCACGCCCCGCCCTCCCCCTGACCCCCACGCCCCGCACGTGCCCGGCATGAAGCTGCTGGCCCGGATCGTCGCTCCGGACGGTCGGGCCCTCCGCGATTGGGTCGTGGATCCAGACGTATGCAGTTGCTGCCAGAACGCGGCGGCGGTGCTGGGCGATGGCCGCGTCTTTGTCGCCTACCGCGGCCGCGCCCCCGGGGAAATCCGGGACAGCCGCTGGCTGGTGTTCGATCCGGCCACCGAGACCTGGAGCCCTTCCGCTCCCCTCGCCGCGGACGACTGGATGATCCCCGCGTGTCCGGTCAACGGACCCGCCGTCGACGCGCTTGGCTCGAAACTCGCCGTCTCCTGGTTCACCGCCGCCGGCGGGCAACCGCGCGTGCAGGCCCGCTACTCGGCGGATGGCGCGCGTTCGCTGGGGGCTCCGGTGGTGGTCGACCTCGGACGACCGATGGGCCGACTCGACACCGTGATGCTCGCCGACGGCACCGCCCTCGTCACCTGGTTGGAGGCGGGGCAGGGCGCGATCGAGGCGGGGATTTACGCGCGACGCCTGTTCCCCGACGGGGCCCTCTCCGCGGCCGTGCTCGTGACGGCGACCTCGCAGAGCCGCACCAGCGGATTTCCCCGCCTCGCCCGCCGACCCGGCGGGGAGGTGCTGATGGCCTGGACGCAGGCCGGCGAGGAAAACCAGGTGCGGGTGACCCGGATTGACGCGACCGGCTGGAGCCGCGGGGCGGCGTCACCGGCCCAGCTGACGCTCCAGTCCTCCGGTCGGCCGGTACGGCCGGAATACTGCAGTCCCTGATCGGCCGGGCCCCTAACCCGGGTTCCGGGAACCCCGGTTCGAGCCTGAACCCTTGGACCGCTCGGAGGAAAACCGCGGGAGGGGAAGTCCTTCCGTGGTCGCCATAGGCCTCCGGGCGGTCCTCCTTTCCGTCGAAAGACTCAGGCCAGCGAAACCCCGCGGGGCACGCGGATCACGACCGTGCCGGCCACCTTGTCGTGCCACGCCTGGCGGTCCCGGTCGAAGGCGATCCAGAGGAAGCCCAGGCCGAGCGGCAGCAGCGACAGGAAGCAGGAGAGGGCGCGGATGCCCGCCGTGGTCCAGTCGACGTCCTTGCCGTCGGTCCGCACCACGCGCAGGCCGAGGATCATCCCGCCCAACGTGGCCCCGCGGAGGCGCCAGAGGACGGCCCCGTAGGCGGCGAGCACGAGCAGGAAGGCCGGGGCGATGGCGTGCATCAGGGCGACGACCGAGCCGACCACGAGCACATCGAGCGCGAGGGCCAAGCTCCGCACGAGGAACCCGGCGCGCGGCAGGACCGCCGGATCCGCATAGGCGCCAGCCACCGGAGGCGATTCCACGGCGGGGGCCGGTCCGGCGGCCGGAACTCCGGCCGGAGCCGCCGGGGCCCGGCGCAGTGCGAGCGCGGCGGTCAGCACCATCACCCCGGTGCTCAACCAGGCCAGCGTGAATACCAACGCGAAGCCGAGCAGGGGCACCGTGTAGAGCAGGAGCACGAGCGCGCTACCCGCGATCAGGGCGGACCCCATCCCCTCGCCGGTCCCGCCGAGCACTTTCAGCAACCGCCGCTCCTGCGGCGGGACCCGCGACCAGTTGATCGCCTCGCCGGTCCCGCCGAGCACTTTCAGCAACCGCCGGCCCAGCCAGACCCGGAACGCGGCCTGACCGAGCAGGAGGGCAGCCAGCAGGCCGAGCGCCAGCACGGGCACGA
This sequence comes from Opitutaceae bacterium, assembly GCA_044370095.1. Taxonomy (GTDB): domain Bacteria; phylum Verrucomicrobiota; class Verrucomicrobiia; order Opitutales; family Opitutaceae; genus ER46. Next base: position 8,689 of record JBILWD010000084.1, read on the forward strand.
GGACCAGCCCGACCACCGAAATGGAGAGCACCACGAGGACGAGAGGCGTGCAGAGTACGGTGAGGATGGTCGCCACGAGGGTCAGGCCCGGACGCGCTTCCAGGGTTCCCACGGCGCGCTCGACGGGGCGGGGAAACAGGAGCGCTACCAAAAGGTACAGCGCCGCGAACGCCGCCGCCGCCCACCAAGCCCAACCCAGCCCCTCCCGGAAAGCCAGCGGCCGGCCCCAGAACAGGCACGAGCGGACCCAGGTCGACAAGCCGGACCACGCCCCCGAGGAGATCACGCTGACCTCCTGGCCCGCCACCTTGGCCGCGGCGTCGCGCCGGAGTTGGCCGCCGACCAGCACATAGCCCTGGCGCAGGTCCGCCGCCGGCCCGAGTTCCAAGGTCCCGCCGACCACCACGACCTGCCCGCCCACGGGACCATCAATCAGGGCATCGCCGATCACCGCCACCACGTCACCCCCCACCCGCCCGCGCTGTTCCGCGGAACCGAGGACGCTCACGAGGCTGCCCCCGACGGACCCGCCCGGCCGGACGAACGCCGAGCCGACGACCGCCACGGCGTCGCGGGAAACTTCTCCGGCCACTTCCACCGAGCCGAAGACGCCCACCGCCTCACGGCGGGCCTGGCCGGACGAGACAGCCTGATCGCCCACCGGGGGCCGCTCACTGCGCTCACGTCGCTCCCGGACCTTGGGCGTCGGGGGGGCATCGACCGCGGATGGCGCCGCAACTGGTTCCGCGGCCGGGAGCAGCAGGACCGTCAGGAAAAGCGAAGCCAGGAGGCTCACGCCGCGGCCGCGACGGGGCGACCACCGCGGAAGGAAGGAGGCGAAAAAGGGGGAGGACATGGCGGGATGGACGGACAAGGAATTCAGGACCGGGGAACGACGACGCGGGCCAAGGCGGTCACAAGGGCCAGCAAGACGGTGAGGCTCGTCGCGACCGCGAAGCCCAGCCCCTGCAGCCACGCGGCGGGCAGGGCGAGGATGCCCTCGAAGAGGGACTGGGCCACGGAGGCCAAGGGAGAGGCGGCCGCGGCGACGCGGGAGAGCATCGCGTCCAGCCAATGGGAGCCACCCGTGAGGGCGGCGGCGCTGCACCCCGCGCCGCCGGCGGCGATCGTCAGGAAGGACCAACGCGCGGCGCGCGGCCAGCAGGCGAAGTCCCGGCGCCACCAAGGCAGGCGCTCGCGGCGGGCGAGTTCGGCGAGGACCCGGCCGGCCAGCGTGGCGGGCGCGGAGGGCGGCGGCAGCGAGCGGAGCGTGGCGTGGGTCCAGGCCGTGAGGGGATCCGGTTCCGGGGGGAGACGGGCGGGTTCGGGGCGAGGGTTCATGGCTGAAAGGGGTCGTGGACGGTGCCGGAGGCGCGGAGGAGGGTCGCGAGGGCGGCCCGCCCGCGGAGGATGTCGGTCTTCACCTTGGCCAAGGAGACTCCGAGGCGGGTGGCGATCTCGTCGTAGGCGAGGTCTTCGAAATGGAAGAGCACGAGCGGCACCCGCTGGTGGTCCGGCAGCGCGGCCAGGGCCTGCTCCACCCGGGCCCGGCGTTCCGCGGCCTCCACCGGGGCGCGCGGCTCGTCGGGCGCGGCGAATTCCACCTCAGGCCCGGGGCCCTCGCCGGTGTCTTCGCGGCGCAGTTCGGAGAAGAAGCGCCAGCGGCGCCGGTAGCGGGAGAGGTGGTTGAGGGCGAGGTTGGTGGCCACCGTCTTGAGCCAGCCGCCGATGGTGGCGCTGGTGCGGAGCTGGTCGAAGCGCGCGTGCGCCCGCAGGAAGACCTCCTGCGCGATGTCCTCGGCCGCGGCGCGGTTGGCCGTGAGTCGGACGGCCGTGGCGTAGACCATATCCTGGTAGGCGCGCATGAAGGCGGTGAATTCCTCCTCCGGATTCACGGGGGCGGGCGATGGCAAGGCGGGTTCATCCTGGTTCATCGGGACAACCCCGCCGCCGGGGAAAAGTTGCACCGGGCGCGGGCCGCGGCGTCAGAAGTCGATCGCCTTGAGCGTGCCGATCTTCACCTCAAACCGCTCCGCGTAGGGCTTCACGCGCCGCAGCTCGGTGCGCTTGAGGTCGACGGAGGTCCCGCCCGCGAAGAAGAGGATCGACCAGTCGGCGTCCCCGCTGATGCCCGCGAGCGCCGGCGGCGCCTGCGGGTCCACCTGCACGAAGTCGAGGGTGGCGTCCCCCGCCTTGACGTTAAGCACCAGCTTGGCGCGGAAGGATTCGCGCAGGAGGACGGAGAGGTTCTCCAGCACCGCGCCGTCCTTGCGGAGGCGCGCCTGGACCCGGAATTTCTCGGGCGGGAAACGGAGGTTTTCCGTGCGCCGCAGCGGCAACTCGAAGATCCAGTGCGTCGCGGTATCCTCCGCCAGCGTGGCCCCGCCGAGCTCGATCGCCTCGCCCAGCGTCGGATAACCGCGCCGCGGGGCCGAAGGCCGTTCCGGATCCGCCTCCTCGCCCCGGCGGCGGTACTTGGCCCGGTCGCGCTCGGAGGGCTCGCGGCCGTTGATCATCACAGGCGTCCACTGCTGCTCGTAGGGCTTGGACGGGTCGTACCGGAGGATCTGCTCCGACTTCACCTTCCCGGCGGAATCGCGCATCACGCGGTGTTCCGTGTAGGCCCAGCGGGGGAAATCGTCGGCGACGCGCTGCAGCGCGGTGGTGAGGAGCGAGAGTTCCTCGGGCGTGACGGCTCGCGGCAGCGCCCGGACCCCAGCGGGCAGAACCAGCAGGAGGAGGAGCAAGGGCAACACGGCGCGGCGAGAAGGCATCGGCGAGCCCGACCTTCGCCAGCGCGGGCGAGGGGCGCAAGTCCCCGCGCGCAGAGGCAATCCGGCGCGTTTCAACGGATGGGAGTCGAGCCGTCGGATTCCGCCGTACCCCCGGGGGGCCGGAAACGGGTGGGCACCTCGCCCGCGCGCCCCTGCACGACGACCTCCAACAAACTGGCGAGGGCGGCAGCGCGCGAAATCGACCGTTCGGTGGCCAGCTGGTCGGCCCGCCGGGAAAGTTGCGCCGCCATCACCGCGGCCTGAGCCGGAGAGGCTCCGAGCCGCGCGCAGAGCTGGGTGAGTTGCTCCAGCTCGTTCACAGGGCGGGACGGCGACGCACGCTGGGCTGAGTGTCGCCCGGCAGGAGCAACCGACCTTCGGGTGGCGCGTGGAGCAAGCTGATCATCGCGAGCCCGATCCATCCCCCGCGGCCGTCTGCCGCAACACTGCGCACCTCACCCGCGAGACGATCCTCGGCTCCGCGGAGGGGGGTGCCGGGAGCCGGGGGTAGCGCCCCTTCCCCGGCGA
>JBILWD010000085.1:0-11986 GCA_044370095.1 Opitutaceae bacterium
GGCGGATCGAGAATCTCGAGTTCTTCGAGAAACTGGTGCAGGTGGATCAGGAACCGATCGGGCGCAGCCCCCGTTCCAACCCCGCGAGCTACGTCGATTTGTTGCCCCTGCTGCGCGACCTCTACGCGCAGGTGCCGCTGGCCCGGGTGCGGGGCTACAAGGCCAGCCGCTTCTCCTTCAATGTGCGGGGCGGCCGCTGCGAGCGGTGTCAGGGCGACGGCGCGATCAAGCTCGACATGCAGTTCATGCCCGACGCGTTCGCCCCTTGCCCGAGTTGCGGCGGGCGGCGCTTCAACCGGGAAACCCTCGAGGTCCTCTTCCACGGCCACTCGATTGCGGATGTGCTCAACCTCTCCGTGCGGGAGGCGCTCAAACTCTTCCGTCACGTGCCCCGCGTGGTCGACAAGCTGGCCACCCTCGATGCCGTCGGCCTCGGCTACCTCGCGCTCGGGCAGTCGGCCACCACGCTCTCCGGAGGGGAGGCGCAGCGCATCAAGCTCGCGCTCGAGCTCAGCCGCCGGCAGCAGGGGGCGACCCTCTACATCCTCGACGAGCCAACCACCGGCCTCCACTGGACCGATATCCAGCGCCTGATGGACCTGCTCTTCCGGCTGCGGGACGCCGGGAATACGGTGATCGTGATCGAGCACAACCTCGACGTGATCCACCTCGCTGACTGGCTCATCGATCTTGGTCCCGGCGGCGGTTCGGGCGGCGGGCGTCTAGTCTATGCGGGAGAACGGGCGGGGATCGAGGCCTGCGCCGACTCGCTCACGGGCCGTGCGCTCCGCCGCTGGCGCGAGGCGGTCCCCGTCCAAGGATCTTGATCCGCGTCGCGGTTCGCGCGGCGCTGCCCTCCACGATTGGAAGCCGAAAGAGAGATGCGGCGCCGCGGGAGGATCCCGCGGCGCCGGGGGGCTCAGTTGGCCTCCGGATTGCGCTTCTGGCGGGCGCCCTTGCGCGGGGCCGTCGCGGCGTACTCGTCGCTGGCGAGGGCTCCGTCCTGGTTCTTGTCCAGCTCCTTGAACCGGGTCTTGGCGGCGGCCGCCGATAGCGTGCCCTTCATCGCTGTGGCGAATTCCCGCGACGTCAGCTTGCCGTCGCTGTTGGCGTCAGCGGTGGCGAACGGCGGCGGAGTGGAGGCGTTCGCGGCCGCGCGGACCGAGCCAGCGGCGAGCAGGAGGGCCAGGAGGGCGGGGAGCATCGGGATCATTAGGTTACTTTCTCTTTTGGGTTTTGCCGTCGGCCGAGATGGCCGGTTGGGCGGGCGGAGGGTGTTGGCCGCGGTCGCCCCAGCGCCATCTGCGCTTGTCCCCGAAATTGATGCCAACGCGGCCCACTTGCGCGGCGGCGGGTTCCGCCTACGCTCCGCGCCGATGAAACTTATCTCCCTGCTCTGCTGCCTCCTCGGCCTCGCCGCCACGGCGTGGGCCGCGTCCTCCAAGGTTCCGGCGATCTCGCACGCGGACCTCTCCGCGGCGATCGCCGCCAAATCGGTCACCGTCCTCGATGTGAATGGCTCCAGTTCCTTCAAGGAGGGACGGATTCCCGGGGCGCTCGACTACGCGGCGCAGAAGGCGCAGCTCGCGGCCCTGCTACCGAAGGATAAGAACGCGCTCGTGGTCGCCTACTGCGGCAACGAGTACTGCACGGCTTACTTGTCGGCGGCGACCGCTGCCCAGCAGCTGGGATACACCAACGTGAAGCACTACGCCCCCGGCATCGACGGCTGGAAAAAGAGCGGCGCGAAGCTGGACCGCGGCTGAGTCGTCCCCGCTCCCTTCCTTCGCCGGACTTTCTAGGGGCGGCGTCCCTTGCGGGCGCCGCCTTTTCTTTTGCGCCCACGCCGCTCTTTGTTCGCGCAAATGTAACCGGAGCGCCACGGATTCGCGACAGAGTTCCCCCACGGTGGCGGGCGCTCCCTTGTGAATCTCGCTCTCGTCACCGAAACGTTTCCGCCGGAGGTCAATGGCGTGGCTATGACCTTCGGGGTGATTGCGCGGGAGCTAGGGCGTCGAGGGCACGCCCTGACCGTGTTCCGGCCGCGCCGCGCTGACCTCCCCCCCATCCCGGAGTCGGGGGACTACACCGTGGTCTCTTTGCCGGGCTTCGCGGTGCCGGGCTATCCCTTGATCCGGCTGGGGTTGCCGGCTGGGGCACGGTTGCGCGCCGCTTGGCGACAAGCGCGGCCCGACCTCGTACACGTGGCGACTGAAGGCCCGTTGGGCGCGTCCGCGGTGGCGGCCGCCCGCTCCCTCGGCATTCCGGTCACCTCGAGCTTCCACACCAACTTCCACGCCTATGCCCGCCATTACCGCGCCGGGCCCCTCGGCGGCGTGGTGCTGGCCTGGCTCCGTCGGCTCCACAATCGCACGCGGAGGACCTTTGCGCCCACGCGCGAGCTGATCGCCGAGCTGGCGGGAGCGGGCTTCCGCGACCTGGCGCTGATGTCCCGCGGGGTGGACACGCTCTGCTTCCATCCGCTGCGGCGGTCGCCGGAATTGCGGCGCGCGTGGGGCGCGGACGATGACCATCCGGTGGTGCTCCACGTCGGCCGGATGGCGCCGGAGAAGGACTACGACCTGCTGTTCCGCTGCTACGCGGCGATGCGCGCGGTCAATCCGGGCCTGCGCTTCGTGCTGGCGGGCGAAGGGCCGTTGCGGGCCGGGTTGGAACGCGCGCATCCCGAGTGTCATTTCGCGGGATTCCTGTCCCGGCCCGAGATCGGCGCCTACTACGCTTCAGCGGACCTCTACATCCACGCGAGCCGCACCGAGACCTTCGGCAACGTGCTCACGGAGGCGATGGCGAGCGGGCTCGCGGTGGCCGGCTTTGACTACGCGGCCGCGCGCCAGTTTGTGCGTCACGGCGAGAGCGGCCTGGTGGCTCCGCTCGACGCCCCGGAGGCGCTGGTGGCGGCGGCGGAAATGTTGGCGGGCGATCCCTTCCTTCGCGCGCAACTCGGGCGCGCCGCGCGGCTGGCGGTCGAGCAGCACTCCTGGGAGCGGGTGATCGCGGATTTCGAGCGGGATCTGCTGCAGGCCGCGGCCCTGGCGCCCGCGGGCGGAGGCGTCACATGACCCGGCGCCTCCTCGTCCTTACCGCCGGCTTCGGCGATGGCCATAACGCCGCGGCCCGCGCGGTGGCGCAGGCGTGGGACGAGCGCGAGGGGGAAGGCGCCGCCGTCATCGCCGATCCCTTCGCCGACGCTTACCCGGCCACCAACGCGGTCCTGCGGCGGGCGTATTTGGCCGCCATCAACCGGCTACCCTGGGCGTGGCGTTTTCTCTACGGCTGGATGGATCGGTCCACGCTGCTGCCGCAGCTGCTGGGGCGAGCCCCCGGCGACGCACGGATCCTCCGCGCGTTGCTCGAGCGTCATCAGCCCCTCGCGGTGGTCTCCACCTTCCCGGGACATAATTTCACCCTCCGGCACCTCGCGCGGGCCGGCGTGCCCGTGCCTCCGCGCTTCACGGTGGTGACCGACTCCATCAGTCTCAATTCGCTCTGGTGGACGGGGGACTCCGCCGCGTGGTTCGTCCCGAATGAGGACTCCGCCGCCGTCCTGCGCGCGGCCGATGTGCCCGCGGAGCGGATCGATGTGACCGGGTTCCCGGTGCCCCCTGTCTTCGCGCGTCTCGGCAACACGCTGGCGCCCCCGGCTCTCGGTGCCGGAGGGCGTCCCCGCATTCTGGTGATGATCCACTCCGGCCGGCGCGGAGCGGAGCGAACGGCGCGGCTCCTGCTGCGGGAGACCGGGTGGGACCTCACGTTCGCCGTGGGGCGGGACGAGCGCCTGCGCGCGCGGCTGACTGCACTCGCGGCCCACCGGACGGGCGTCACGCTGCTGGGTTGGACCCGCGAGATTCCGCAGCTGCTCCTGACGCACCACGTCGTGATCAGCAAGGCCGGCGGGGCCACGACCCAGGAGGCGCTCGCCGCGGGCTGCCCGATGGTGGTCAGCCAGGTCGTTCCCGGGCAGGAGGAGGGCAACTACGAGTTGCTCCGCCGTCACGGGATCGGCGCGCTGGCGGAGACCCCGGAAGCAGTGGTGAGCGTGCTGCGGGAGGCGTTCGCGCGGGAGGGGGCCGTCCTCACCCGTTGGCGGACGGCAGTGGCGGGGCTGCGGCGGCCTCTCGCGGCCAGGGAGATCGTGGACCGGGTGGAGGCGCGCATCCGTGGCGAGGCCGTCGGGGCGGTGGTCGGATGAAGGCGGTCTTCATCCTCAATCCCCACGCCGGGCACAACCGGCGGCGGCCCGGCCTGCGGCAGCAATTGCGGGAGTTTGCGGCCACCTGTCCCGGGGGGGGCAGGTTGGAGGTCACGGAGGGTCCGGGGCACGCGCGCGAGTTGGCGCGTGCGGCGGCCCAGCAGGGCGCCGAGGTGGTGGCGGCGGTGGGGGGAGATGGCACGATGAACGAGGTGGCGCAGGGGCTCCTGGGCGCGCCGACCGCCCTCGCATTGGTGCCCTGTGGCTCGGGGAATGGCCTGGCCCTGCATCTCCGGGTCCCCCGGTCCCTGCCGGGCGCCCTGCGGCTCGCGATCGATCCGGAGGCCACGGTGCGGGAGATCGATTCCGGGGAGGTGGCGGGGCTGCCGTTCTTCAACGCGATGGGCATCGGGCTCGATGCCGACATCAGCCGCCGCTTCAACGGCCTGGAGCGCCGGGGCCTGCCCGCGTACATCCGCGCGGGCTGGTCCGCGTGGCGGGAGCGCCGGCCGGTGCAGTGCACGCTGGAGGTCGGGGCCGAACGGCACGCCCTCGCGGCGCTGCTGGTCTCGGTGTTGAACTCGGATCAGTACGGGAACAACGCGCGCATCGCTCCCGGGGCGGAGGTCGACGACGGCGCCCTCGATCTGGTGGCGGTGACGGCGCCCGGCGTGCTGGGCGTCGCGCGCCTGCTGCCCCGCCTGTTCTCGGGCTCGCTCCAATCGGCGCCGGGGGTTCTGCGCCGCTCCGCCCGTCGTTTCGCGCTGGTCCGGACCGCGCCCGGTCCGCTCCACACCGACGGCGAGGTGCACGCCGGACCCGCGCGACTGGAGGTCGTGGTTCGCCCTCGCAGCCTTCGGGTGCTGGTGCCCGGGTTGCCCGGCCGGGTGGCCACGCCCATCGACCAGGCCGCGCGCTCCTTCGCCCTCCTGATCCCATGAAGCTCAATGTCCGCACCGTGATCCTTTCGGACCTCCACCTCGGCACGACCGATTCCAAGGTCGATGAGGTGAACCACTTCCTACGCCACATCCACTGCGCGAAGCTGATCCTTAACGGTGACATCATTGACGGCTGGCAACTGCGCCGCGGCGGGCGCTGGACCAAGGCCCATACCCGCTTCGTGCGGATCGTGCTCAAGAAGCTCGAGAAGCGCGACACGCAGGTCGTCTATCTGCGCGGTAATCACGACGATGTCCTGGGCGCTTTCCTCCCGCTCGAGTTCGAGGGCCTCGCCGTGGTGGAGGAGCACATCCACGAGGCCGCGGGCGGCCGCTACCTGGTGCTGCACGGGGACATCTTTGATACCGTAACCAAGAACTTCGTCTTCCTCGCGCACCTGGGCGACTGGGGTTACGGGGTGCTGCTGACCCTCAACCGCCTCTACAACCGCTGGCGCGCGTGGCGGGGGAAGGAATACTGGTCGCTGAGCAAGGCCATCAAGGCGCGGGTGAAGGAGGCGGTGAACCACATCTCCAATTTCGAGCAGCACATCGCCCAGCTCGCGCGCGAAAAGGGCTGCCAGGGCGTGATGTGCGGCCACATCCACACGGCCGCGGACAAGCGCATCGGCGACATCCACTACCTCAACTCCGGGGACTGGGTGGAGTCGCTGACCGCGATCGTCGAGCACTGGGACGGGCGTTTTGAGCTGGTGGATTTCGCGTCCTTCGTCCGCCGGTTTCCGCTGCCGGCCCCGGATGCGATCGAGCCGGGCGCGGAACTGGCCGAGGTCTGATCCTCGGGGCGCGGCGCGGGTGACAATTGCGTTACGGCCGGTTTCGGCCTCGTTCCGGCTGGCCATCCCCGGTTAGCCTTCCTCCGTGAGCCCTGCCCGCAAGTCCGCCTCCCGCCTCCGTCATCCGGTTCGTATTGAGCCCGCCTTGCCGGCTGGCGACCCCGCCCGCTTCGGCAACCGCGAGCAGAGCTGGCTCGCCTTCAACCAGCGAGTCCTCGATCAGGCGCGAAACGAGGCCAATCCCCTGCTCGAGCGGGTCAAGTTCCTCGCGATCGCCAGTTCGAATCTCGACGAGTTCTTCGAGATCCGCGTCGCCGGGTTGCGGCAGCAGGCGGATTCCGAGGTGGCTCCGCTCAGCCTGGACGGGCTCACGCCGCGCGAGCAACTCCGGCGGGTGCGGGTCGAGGTTGGCGCGATGGTGGACGCGCAGCATCGGTGCTGGCAGGAAGAGCTGGTGCCACTCCTGGCGCGCGAGCGGCTCGTCTTCCGTCCCACCCAGGAGCTTGACGCCGCGGAGCTTGCCTGGGTCCGGCGTCATTTCAGCGAGCAGGTGCAGCCCGTCCTCACCCCCTTGGCGGTGGATCAGGCGCACCCCTTTCCGCTGCTCGGCAACAAGACGCTGAGCCTCCTGGTTCTGCTGCGCCAGGAGGAGGATCCTGCCGCGGAGCCCGTGCTCAGCATCGTGCCCGTCCCCCGCAGCCTGCCGCGCATCCTGCGTCTCTGCCCCGGCGAGCCCGGCCCGGACCGGTTCCTGTTCCTCAGCGAGATCCTCAAGCTGTGCGTGGGGGAGCTGTTTCCAGGGTATTGCGTCCTCGGGGCCCACGCGTTCCGCGTCACCCGCAACAGCGACCTCTACATCGACGAGGAGGAGGCGGAGAACCTGCTCAAGAAGATCGAGGACGAACTGCGCAACCTCCGCCGCGGCGCCGCGGTGCGGCTCGAGGTCGAGCACGGCGTCGATCCCTGGGCCCTTGCGGAGCTGGTGCGCCACCTCGGCCTGCCGGAGGACGCGGTCTACGCGCAGCCCGCCCCGCTCAATTTCCTGCGCCTGATGGCGCTGCACGACCTCGTCGACCGGCCGGACCTAAAGTATCCGCCGTTCACCGGCGCAGATTGCGCCGCCCTCTCTGGCGGTCGACCCGTGTTCGACGCCATCCGCGAGCGCGACCTGCTGCTGCACCATCCCTACGACAGCTTCTCGCCGGTGGTGACCTTCGTCCAGGAGGCGGCCCGTGATCCGGAGGTGCTGGCGATCAAGCAGACCCTCTACCGCACGAGCGGCGATTCCCCGATCATCGAGGCCCTGATCGAGGCTTCGCTGGCGGGCAAGCAGGTGACCGCCCTGGTCGAGCTGATGGCCCGCTTCGACGAAGCCAACAACATCAAGTGGGCCCGCGAGCTGGAAGAAGCTGGCGTGCACGTTGTCTACGGGGTGGTCGGCCACAAGACGCACTGCAAGTGCTGCCTCGTGATCCGGCGGGAGAGCGGAATGCTGCGGCGCTACGTGCACCTCGGCACCGGCAACTACAATCCGCGCACGGCGCGGCTCTACACCGACCTGAGCCTGCTCACGGCGCGGGAGACGCTCACCGCCGAGGTGGCCCAGCTCTTCAATTCGCTCACCGGCCTCGGCCGCGCCCCGGAGTTCCACCACCTGCTGGTGGCGCCGTTTAACCTGCACGCGCGGATCCTTGAGCTCATCGCGGCGGAGACCGCGCATGCGCGGGCGGGACGGCCCGCGCGCATCATTGCTAAGATGAACAAGCTGGTTGACCCACACGCCATCGAGGCGCTCTACGCTGCCTCCCGGGCCGGGGTGCAGATCGACCTGATCATCCGCTCCACCTGCTGCCTGGTGCCTGGGGTAAAGGGGCAGAGCGAGAACATCCGGCTGCGCAACCTCGTCGGCCGGTTTCTCGAGCACGCGCGGATCTTCGTGTTCGGTCAGGGCGGAAATCCGGCAGTCTACGCCGGGAGCGCGGATTGGATGCCCCGGAACTTTTTCCGGCGCGTCGAGGCTGTCTTCCCCGTGGAGGATCCGGTCCTGCGCCACCGGATCCTCGACGAGATCCTGGCCTCCGAGTTGCGCGACACGGTCGACGCCGCGGGTCTGCGGTCGGATGGGACGTACGCGTCGCTGGTCCCCGCGGAAGGCGCGGCGCCCTTCCAGGCGCAGCGCCACTTCATGACGCTCGCGCAGGCGCGGACCGCGGCGGCCGCGCCTTGAGCGGGAGGCGGCCTCAGGGCTGCTTCGGCGCGCGGCGGTGCTCCCGCGGGAGCGCCTCTTCCAGCACGTTCGGCTGGCCGGTCCGCTTTCGCAGCGTGAATGCGTCGTAGAGGCGGTTGGTGGCGGTGCGGGCCTCATAGCGGAGCTCGTCGCCATCCACCGTGATCAGCTGGAACAACTGGGTGTCTTCGGCGAACCGCACCGCCCACGCGTCGCCCGGGGAAAGGTCGTACATTTTGGGCCCGCTCACCGAGACCACGTAAACGGTGCCGATCGCCGGGTCGTAGGCCTGGTTGTAGCCCTTGGGCAAGTTGACCTCCGCCGCATGAGCCTTGCGGGTGACGTCGCCGCTGCGGGCATAGGTGTGGTCGTGGCCGGTGAGCACCAAGTCCACCTTGAATTCATCAAAGACGGGCTTCCAGAGTTCCCGGAGCTTCGCGTTGTCGCGGTTCCGGGCCGGCGAGAAGATCGGGTGGTGGAAGGTGATCACGGTCCAGCGCTGCGGGTTGTTCCGCAGCACCTCGCGCAGCCAGGGCACCTGCTCGGCCGGGAGGTCATTGGAATTGAGCGAGATGATGCGCGCGCCCTGGTAGTCGAAGTAATATACGGTCTCGGCCAGCGCGGGCTGGTCGCGGGGCCCGTTCTCCGGGAGCGTAAAGTGCGGGCGCCAGTTGCGGCTGAGGATCCGCGGGGCCGCCGCGTCCTTCTCGTCGAGCTTCCCGTACTCGTGGTTGCCCGGGGTCGGAACCACCGGGATGGTCGCGTTGACCCAGCCGGGGGCTCCCAGCCACTCGCCCCACTGGGCATCGTTGTGGGCGTTGTTGATCAGGTCGCCCGCGTGCAGCGTGAACGCGGCCCGCGGCGCCTCCTGGAACGCCTCGCGGAAAACCCGCGACCAGTGCGTGCGGATGTCGTTCTGCGCATCCCCGAAATAGATGAACGTGAAGCGCGCGGGTCCCGCGGCGGCGGTGCGGAAGTGAAACCATTCGCTCCAATTGACCCCGTCGCCCACGCGGTACGCGTACAGCGTGCCCGGGGTGAGGCCGGTGAATTCCGCCGCATGCGCGAGGGCAGAGCCGAGGCTGGACTCGTAGCGCGCGGAGCGCACCGGCACCGGAGTCCCTTTGAGCTCCTTCCCGGAATCCAGCGCGCGCGTCACCTCGGCGGTCGCCCGGGTCACGGAGAGGTCGGTGCGCCAAGTCACCGCCTGCGTGGTCGCGGGGTCGCCGCTCCAGGTCAGCACGATGCGGTCCGGGAGCGGGCGCGGGGCGTGCGTCTCCTTTTCCGGGAAGGCGGCGGGGGCCGGAGCGGTCTGGGCGCCGGTGGAGACGACGGCGAGGGCCGAGCAGAGGGCGAGGGTGGGCAGGAGCTTCATCGCGGGGAGGGGAGGGTACGGACGGGGAAGGGCAGACGGAATTGGTGGGACGCCGAATCGGGAAGCAAGCGGGTGGAGGTTACAATTTCGCGGCGGCTGGTGTCGTACGTGATGACCTGGATTTCCTCCCGGGCCGGCAGGAAGCGGTACAGCCGCAGCGGGCCGGAGGAGGTGTAGTCGGACATGAGCGCGTGCACGGGCGTGCCCGACCGCCCCGGAGTCGAGAGGCGCCACGACACGGTGCGGCTCTGGTCGCCCGAGAAGATCAGGCGCAGGTTCGCGTGCCGCGAGTAGAGCTTGTCCCAGAGTTGGGCGGGCGAGTTGCCGCGCGGCCCGTGAATCTTGGTCCACTGCATCCGCCCCTTGGGGTCGGAGAGGTACCCTTCGTTCGACGCCGGTTTCGCGACGGGACCAAGGTCCATATGCGTGGTAATGAGGGCGTGCCGATCGCGATGCCGGGTGAGCACCTCACCCGCCCACGCGACCACGTCGTCGGGCGCGTTGCACTCGAGGCTGAGGTGCACGAAGTCCAGGCCACCGGCGGAGAAGAGCTGGTGGCTGTTGACGTTGTCGGCCGAGACTTGCTGGTCCCGCCGGTCATGGGCGTAGCTGCCGGCGTACCAGGGTAAGGCCGCGAAGCGGGAGCGCGGGAAGTAGCGCTGGAAGAGCGAGGCGTCGCCCTGCGTGGTCATGTCGTGGTTGCCGACCGTCAGGCTGTACGGGACCACCCCGTGGAGCTCATCGAGGCACTCCCGCGCGACCTGCCACTGGTCCGCGTGGTTGACGTCGACGATGTCCCCGACGTGCGAAACGAAGACGATGTTCTGCGGGCGGAGTTGCTCCCGGATCCACCGGGTGTGGTTGCGGAAGACCGGATTGGTGACGGGATCCGTGCTGGCCGGCGTGGCCTTGGCCCCGCGGCCGCGGTACCCTTGGGTGTCCGGGATGACCACGATGGTGAAGGCGCCGGGCGGCAGGGCGTCCAGGGCGCTGGACCGGGCGGCCAGGGCAAGCAGGCCGAGGCAGAGCAGCAGGGGCCGGAGGCAGGTGAGGGGCATAGGCCGGAAAGGCTGGCGGGAGTCGGAGATGGCGGGCGGTCAGAATTCGCGGGTCACGCCGAAATTGAAGGAAAGGTCGTAGTAGCGGACGCCGGTCGGGTTCGAGGGATTTCCCTGGTACGTGATCTTGGGCGCGTCGGTGAGGTTCTTCGCGTTGAAGTAGGCGGAGGTCCACCGGCTGAAACGGTACTTGGCGGAAAAGTCGAGGGTGGCGCGGGACTGCTCATAGACGTCGAGCGCCGGTCGGGCCCCGACCCCGCTCAGGTAATCGCCCCGGAAGTTCTGGAAGAGCCGCAGGTCGAGGCCCTGCCGGACGTACGAGAGATTGACGTTCCCGGTGCGCCGCGCGGTGCCGCGGAAGGTGAGGTCGGCGCCCGGCCGGTTCGGATAACGCCCCTCGGACTCGATCCAAGTGGCGTTGGCGCCCGCGCCCAGACCGCTGAGGGCGCCGGGCAGGAAGGTCAGGCGCTGCTGCCAGTCCAACTCCAGTCCCTCCACGGTGCCGCCCTGGCCCATCTCCGTGCGCGTCAGACGGTAGCCGTCGTATTCACCGCCGGCGACGGTGGAGGCGGTGCTGAAGTAGAATCCGCGGATCTGCTTCCGGAACAGGCTCGCGGAGATCACGCCCAGGGGCCGGAGGTAGTACTCGGCGCTCAGATCCAGGTTGTCGGCCTCCGTCACCCGGAGGTTCGGGTTGCCTTCGCTGATCGTCCGCGCCTCGTCATCGATGCGCCGGGAGGGCAACATCGCTGTCGGGCTGGGCCGCGCGACGCTCTGGTGGGCGGAGAACCGGAGCACGAGCGCGGGGGTCGCGCCGTAATTCAAGTGCAGCCCGGGCAGCAGGTTCGTGTAGCGGGCGGAGTTCTCCGTGACTTGGCTTGCGGTGAGCACGCCGCGCGGCGTCTCCAGCTGGCGGGCCTTGCCGGCGAAGGCGGTGCGCTCGAGCCGCGCCCCGGTCACGACGTTCAGGTGGCCGAGGGTGGCGCCGCCCATCAGGTACCCGGCGGCGATGTCCTCGGTCGTCGCGCGCCGGTTGGACTCGATGAGGATCGCCGAGGCGTTGTCGTCCCGCCGGAACTCGCCGCGGCGCGTCCAGAACGCCTCGAGGAAGGAGCTCATCTTCGGGTAGACGCCGGCCAGGCCGGCGCGCCCGCCACTCTGCCGGAAGAAGCGATCGTTCACGTAGACCTCGGAGAGCTCCGCGGGGGTGCGCGGCCCGGTGTAGGTCCAGTTGCCGAGCTCGGCATCCCCGCCGAACACCCAGCTCCGCAGCTTCACCCGTGTGCCGGCTTTGAAGTAGGCCGCGAAGGGGAGCCCGTCGAGGGGGCGGCGTGCATTCGCATCAAAGGTGAACTCCTGGTCGCGTGAGGGATGCTGG
>JBILWD010000329.1:0-3946 GCA_044370095.1 Opitutaceae bacterium
CCCCAGACGACGACGACCGTGTTGTCCGCGAGCCCCTGTTCCTGGAGGGCCGTGAGGACGCGGCCGATCTGGGCGTCGACGAAGCTGG
Source organism: Opitutaceae bacterium (assembly GCA_044370095.1). Classification (GTDB taxonomy): domain Bacteria; phylum Verrucomicrobiota; class Verrucomicrobiia; order Opitutales; family Opitutaceae; genus ER46. Next base: position 89 of record JBILWD010000329.1, read on the forward strand.
TGCAGGCCAGGTAGGAGCGGACCAAATTGCGCCATTGCTGATTGTCGCGGACCCACTTCAGGCGGGGCTCGGGCAGGCTCCAGTGGAGGTACCAGGAGAAGCGGGGCGTGTCGGCGCGGTCGTCCTCGAGGATTTTCGGGAGGACGCTGTCGTCATCCGGGTAAAGGTCGAACCACGGCTGGGTGGCGTAGCAGGGCACGTGGGGGAGGAAGAAGCCGGCGGCGAGGAAGAAGGGCTGGTCGCGCGGGGCGTTGCGGAGCTGGTCGATGGCCCAGCTGGCGACCTGGTAATCGCCCTTGTCCTCGTCGCGGTGAGGGAACACGCCCCAGTCCATCGCCGGGTGGTTGCCCATCGGGGCGGGGGGGATGAGCTTCTTGTCGGGGCGGACGCCGATCCCGGGGTTGGGGCCGGCGACGTGGAATTCCCGCGGGCCGTCGGCGGCGGGTGCCTTGCCCTTGGCCTTGCCGCCGCCGGGGTTGCCGGCACCGCCGTGGTAGATTTTCCCGGCGGTGAGGGTGCGGTAGCCGTGGGCGGCGAAGTGCTGCGGGAGCGAGACGCGGTCCTTCCACTCGGGTAGGGTGCGGAACCACGGGGCGAGCCCGTAGATGCCCGTGGTCGTGGGGCGGAGCCCGAGCATCAGGCTCGTGCGGGAGGGGTTGCAGAGGGGGGCGTTGCAGTGGGCGTTGAGCATCGACGTCCCCCGCGCGGCGAGGCGGTCGAGGTGGGGCGTCTTGGCGAGCGGATGGCCGCCGAGGTGCCCGAGCCAGTCGTTCTGGTCGTCGATGGCGATGAACAGCACGTTGGGCCGGCGGGGGGCGGCCGGGGCGGCGGCGGAGGCAGGCAGGACCACCGTGAGGACGAGCGCGGCGAGGAGGCAGGCGGGGAGCAGGCGGGACATCGGGGAAAATGGGGTGCCGGAGGCTCGCGGGGTGGGAGCGGCATTTGAAGCAAATTCCGCGGTGGGCGGCGGGGCCGACTTGCGTCCCGGAGCGGGCCGTGGCACCCGAAGCGCGTGGAAGGCATCGGACTCATCCAGGACCTAGCGATTGTGCTGCTCGCGGCGGGAGTGGCAGGGACGCTGTGCCGGCGCTTCGGGTTGTCCGTGATCGTGGGTTACCTGGTGGCGGGGATGGTGATCGGGCCGTTCACCCCGCCCTTCTCGTTCGTGCAGGACGTGGACCGGATCCAGACGCTGTCGCAGGTGGGGCTGGTGTTCCTGATGTTTGGGATCGGGCTGGGGCTGAGCCTGACCAAGCTGGGGCGGCTGGGGGCGCCGGCGCTGCTGGCGACCGGTGTGGGGGCGGTGCTGATGCTGGTGTTCACCCGGGCCTTGGGGGCGGCGCTGGGCTGGAGCGCGGCGCAAAGCCTCTATGTCTCGGCGATGCTGATGGTCTCGAGCTCGGCCGTGATCGCCAAGGTGATCGCGGAGCTGAACCTGGGGCACGAGCGACCCGCGCAGGTGGCGCTGGGGGTGACGTTGCTCGAGGACATCGTGGCGGTGGTGATGCTGACGTTACTTGGGGCGCAGGCCTCGGGCGGGAGTGGGGGGCAACTGGGTCCCGTGCTGGCCGGGATGGGGGCGTTTGTGACGCTGCTCGTGGGGGCGGGGCTACTGATGGTGCCGCGGCTGTTGCGGCGACTGGAGGCCCGGGCGGACCCGGAATTGCAGACCATCGTGGTGGCGGGCCTGCTGTTTTTGCTGGCGGTGGTGGCGGCGCGGGCGGGTTATTCCCTCGCGTTGGGTGCGTTTTTACTCGGGGCCATCGTGGCGGAACTGCCGCAGCGGGCGGGGGTAGAACGGGCGTTCGCCGGGATGCGGGACCTCTTCAGCAGCGTATTCTTCGTGTCGATCGGGATGATGCTGGACCCGCGCGAGCTGCTGCCGGTGCTGCCCGCTGTGGTGGGGTTGCTGGCCTTCGTTCTCGTGGCCCGGGCGACCGCGACAACCCTGGGACTCGTCCTGTGTGGCACCCGCCCGCGGGATGCGCGCCGGGCGGGCCTGCTGCTCACGCCGCTGGGCGAGTTCACCTTTATCATCGCTCAGCTGGGCGTGTCCGCCGCGGTGCTGCCGCCGCGATTCTACCCCCTCGCGGTCGGCCTTGCCATCTTGACGGTGCTGGTGGTGCCGGCCCTGAACCGGCGGGCGGAGGCGATCCTGGCGCTGATCGAGCGGGTGGAGCCGCGCTGGATCGGGCGGGCCCTCGAGGCCTACCACGGCTGGCTGCAGGCGGTGCAGGCGCGCCCGCCGCGTTCGGTCGCTTGGCCGCTGGTGCGGGGGCGCCTGCCGCAGGTGGCGGTCGAGGCACTGCTCGTGACCGGGATCATGCTCTTCGCGCCCCAGTTGCTGGAGCTGCTGCGAACGCAAGCCCCGGCCTTCGGGTTGCCGGTGAGGACCGTGGAGCTGGCCTTCTGGGGAGCGACCGGCTTGGTCGCGCTGATTCTGCTCTTCGCGCTGTGGCGCAACCTCGCGGCGATCGCGCTGATCGTGGCCGAGGCGGTGGGGGATGGTGGCGGTCTGCCCGCCCGGGTGGTGCAGCGGGTGCTGCGCGCGTTGCTGGCGCTCCTGCTCTTCGCTTGGGTGCAGGCGATCGCACCGTTTGGTCCGCTCGGGATGTGGGGTTGGCTGGTGGTGCTGGCCGGGGTGGCGGCGGTGCTGGCCTTTCTGTCGCGCAAGCTGATCTTCTGGCACAGCGAATGGCGCGCGACGGTGGATGAGGTCCTCACGGAGGATCCGCGGGCCGCGGCGGCCGCCCGTGCGGCCGAGCAGCGCGGACGCGATCTGGAGGCCTGGCAGCTGAGCCTAGCGGAGGTCGTGGTGCCGGACGGTGCGGACTACGCGGGCCGGACCCTCGCCCAGTTGGCGATCCCGGCGCGGCTGGGCTGCACCGTGCTGGAGATCGAGCGCAACGGGCACGTCGTTACCGCGCTACGGCCGGACTTCCCGGTGTTTCCTGGCGACAAGCTGTTGTTGCTCGGGGCGCCGGCCCAGCTCGCCACCGCGCGGGGCGAACTGGAGCAGGCCCCGGCGGCGGCGCCGGCGGACGAGGAATTCCGGGGGTCGGTGTTGGAGACCTTCACCTTGCCCGAGGGTGGGTTTGAGGGGCGGACTTTGGCGGCGCTCCGGTTGGCCCAGCGGACGGGCGTGCGGGTGGTCGCCCGGGAACGGCAGGGGGAGCGCGTGCTGGCGCCGGGTGGCGCGGAGACTCTCGCGGCGGGGGATCTGGTGCTGGTGGCGGGCACCTTGGCGGAGATCGGCGCGTTCCGGCGCTGGCTGGCTGCTGGCGGGCCCGTGGAGGCGGCGGCGTGAAGGGCTTCGCGGACGAGGCGCGTCTCCGGGCCTGCGGCCGCAAGCGGCGCTACCGCAGCCAGGGAGACGCGTTGGACGCGGCCCTGCTAGCGGGGGTCGAGCGGGAGCGGGCCGCGTACCGCTGTGCGTACTGCGGCCAGTGGCACCTCACGACCCGCGACCGGGCCGAAGCGCCGCGGCGCGGCTCGCGTTAGTCAACGAAAGGCTTGCGTCGCGCGAGGCCGAGCCCTGTTTCGAAGGGATGTCGAGTCCCGTAGCCCCTGGAAGCCGCCCCGCGGATGCCGCGGCCGGGGGCGTCGTGGTGCCCCGTCAGGCCCCGGCGGAGGGCTGGTTGCGGCAGGTGCGCCTCGCCCGCGGGGTCACCCAGCAGGCGTTGGCGGACGCCTTGGGCTGCAAGCGGCAGGCCTGTGCCCAGTTGGAACGTTCGGAGGCACGGGGGGCGATTTCCCTGTATTCCCTGCGCAAGGCGGCCGCGGCGATGGACTGCGAACTGGTCTACGCGCTCGTGCCCCGGGGGGCGAGCGGGGCCTTGGCCCGGGCGCCAGAGGAAC
>JBILWD010000086.1:0-11929 GCA_044370095.1 Opitutaceae bacterium
ATCCCGCGAAGGGCGTGCCGCCGATGACCGGGTTCGGCGGGCTGCTCAACGACAACGAGCTGGCGGCGGTCCTGAGCTACGTGCGGCTCTCGTTCGGCAACAATGGCGCGATGATCTCGTCGGAGCAGGTGGCGAAGGTCCGTGCGGCGACCCGCGACCGGACGAACTTCTACATGGTCGACGAGCTCCTGAAGGAGCACCCGCTGGCGCCGCGTTCCGCTCCGTCTACCCCCGCGTCCGCCGCCCCGCGCCCGTGAGCCGCGGTCGCGTCCCCGGTTGCCAAGCCGGCCGGGGGCGCCCAGCCTCGCTCCCGTGAACGGCCCCTGGGACATCCTCAAGACCCTCTCCGATCCCACGCGGGTGCGGCTGCTCGCCTTGCTCTCGCGGGAGGAACTCTCGGTCGCCGAGCTCCAGGAGATCCTGGCCATGGGCCAGTCGCGCATCTCCTCGCAGCTGGCGCTGCTGCGCTCGGCCAACCTCGTGACCGACCGCCGCGAGGGGAAGAACGCCTTCTACTCGCGCCGCGCGGACGTCCCGGCGGCGACGCAGGCCCTAGTGGTGGCGGCGTTGGGCGCGGTCACCGGGTCCGCGCCGATGCAGGCGGATCAGGCCAACCTAGAGCGCATTTTGCAGCGGCGGCGGCGGACGCAGGAGCAATACTTCAACCTGATCGCCGGTCGGCTCGGCCGGAACTACTGCCCGGGGCGCTCTTGGGAAGCCATCGGCCGGTTGGCGCTACAGCTGACCCCTGCGATCGACATCGCCGACCTCGGCGCAGGCGAAGGCCTCGTCTCTCAGCTGCTGGCGCGGCGGGCGCGCCAAGTGTGGTGCATCGACAACTCGCCCCGGATGGTGGAGGTCGGAGCCGCGTTGGCGGAGAAGAACGGCTTGGCGAATCTCACCTACCGTTTGGGCGATATCGAGCGCGTGCCGCTGCCCGATGCGTCGGTCGACCTCGCGATCCTGAGCCAGGCTCTGCACCACGCCCGCCAGCCCCAGCGGGCCGTGGACGAGGCCTTCCGCATCCTCCGGCCCGGCGGCCAAGTGGTCGTGCTCGATCTAAACGCCCACACGTTCGAGCAGGCGCGCGAACTGTACGCGGACGTCTGGCTCGGTTTCGCCGAGGGCACCCTCCATGGATTCCTGAAGCAGGCTGGATTTCAAAAGGTGGAGGTCAGCCTCGCCGCGCGCGAGGAGGCCGAGCCCGGCTTCGAGACGCTGCTCGCCAGCGGCGTGCGACCAGAGGGGCCTGCGGCGTGACGCCACAGCGCCAGCTCCTCCGGCTCGGGCTGGTCGCGATGCTCCTGCTCGCCGCGCCGCCGGCCCCGGCCGCGGCGCAGCGGGAGGAGATCCTCGAACTCGCACCCGGCCGTCGTGTTACGGTCGCGGTGCCCACGGGCTTCTTGGTGGAGCGCGCCAGTGACCCCGCGGCCCCGCCGGAACTGCGCCTGCGGCACGCCGCGGGCCAGGTTAGCCTCGACCTCGCGTTTCTGCCGGATCCCGAGGGCCAAGCCGCGACGCCCCGCGCCCGGCGCGAGCGCCTAGTGGAGCTCTTCGAGGAACACGTCGCCGCTTCGGTCGAGCAGGCGATGCGTTTCGAGGAACTCGAGCCGCGGCGCGGCGCCGGCACGTGGTGTCTCTTCACCGACCGCGCGCTCGTTGGCCGCGCGGAGTTGCCTCCCAATGAGTACCGGCTCCTCGCGGTGGGCGTGAAGGTCTGGCCCGGCGTGATGGTCGTTTTCCGCTTGTTCAGTCAGGACGCGGATAGCCCCGCGCACCGCGCTGCGCTGGGAATCCTGCGGGAAAGCGTGGAAGAGCGTCCCGTGCCGTTACGTTGAAGTATTCTTGCATCTGCCAGAGGGGCTTTACGACTTTTTTACCACCTTCGGAGTTGCCAATCCCGGAGTCGCTCTTTGCCTCGACGTCCAAGGACTAAACCTCATCCCGTCCGCCTTATGTCCCTACGTATAATCCGTTCTGTTTTGTCCCTCGCTGCGGTGCTGGCCTCGGCGTCCGCGCTGTCCGCGCAGAATCAACTTGCCCCCCTCATCCAGGCTGTCCGCTCGGAGCTGCGCATCCCGGACAAGTACATCGTGGTCCTCAAGTCGGGCGCGCAGGCTTCCGTTGTGGCGAGCCGTCACGGGATCGTGGCCGAGAACACCTACAGCTCGGCCGTGCAGGGCTTTTCCGGCCGCCTGACCCTCCGCCAACTGCTCGCCCTCGCGCTGGATGGGCAGATCGCCTACATCGAGGAGGATCAGATGGTCCGGATCAGCAACGACACCGTGCCTCCGGGCATCGTTCGCGTCGGCGCCACGCTGAACGCGAAGGCCCTCATCAACACCTCGAATGCGGAGAGCGTGAACGTCGACATCGCAATCATCGACACGGGTATTCAGCTCACGCACCCGGACCTGAATGTCTTCCGCAACGTGAGCTACGTCACCGGCGCCCGTAATGGCAACGACGACAACGGCCACGGCACGCACTGCGCCGGCACCGCTGCGGCGCGGGATAACAACGTCGGAGTCGTCGGTGTGGCGCCCGGCGCGCGGCTCTGGGCGGTCAAGGTCCTCGACCGCACCGGCAGCGGCACGATCGCCAACGTCATCCGTGGTGTCGATTACGTCACCGCCAATGCTGCCTCCATCGAGGTGGCCAATATGAGCCTGGGCGGGGGCAATTCGCCGACGCTGAACAACGCGATCGCCAACTCGGTCGCTCGGGGCGTGGTCTATGTGGTGGCGGCCGGAAACAGCAACGTCGACGCGGCGAACTCCTCCCCCGCCAACAGCCCGAACGTGATCTGCGTCAGCGCGACGGTCGACACCGACGGCCTCCCCGGCGGGTTCGGACTCGCGACGGCCTACGGCGCGGACGACTCCTTCGCCTCCTTCAGCAACTACGGAGCCGTGGTCGATATGGCTGCTCCCGGCGTGAACATCCTTTCGACCTACATCGGTAGCCGGTACGCGACGATGAGCGGGACGAGCATGGCTGCTCCCCATGTCGCCGGCGCCGCCGGTCTCTACCTGGCGGGTCGGGCCAAGCCGACGACGGCTGTCGCCGCTGCTGCTGCCCGTGCGGCCATCATCGCCGCCGGCCACCTGCAGAGCAGCCCCAGCGGCTTGAAGGGCGCGGACAAGGATGCCTTCCCGGAGCCCGTCCTGAACGCGACCAATCTCTGAGCGGTCGTTCCGTTCCGACTTACAGCCGCCCCGCTGCCGGGGCGGCTTTTTTGTGCCCGGCGTGGTTGGCCCGGGAATCAGAGGACTTCCGCGAACGAGCGCCGTAGGAGCGAGAACAGCACCGCCCCCACCGCGCAGGCGCCGAGCCCCACGGCGTAGAGCTGCAGGAGCGGTTCCCACGGCATCGGTTCCTGCCAGAGGACCACGCGCCGGCTCAGGTCCAGGAGCCGCAGCAGGGGGTTATGCCAGAGGAAACCGAGCTCCGCCGGAATTTTGGTCGGCGGATACATCACGGCGGAGGCAAAGAGGAGGGCGGTCGAAACAAAGGGCGTGACCTGGCCCAGATCGCGCACGAAGACCCCGATCGCCGCCAAGGCCCACGCCACGCCCAAGGCCAGGAGCAGCAGCGGCAGGACCAGCACCGGCAACCAGAGCACCCCCGCCGAGAGTCCGACCGTGGAGAAAGCCGCGCCGACCAGCACCAGCGCGAGCCCGGCCGCGAGATGGAACAGCGTGGCGCCGAGGTGGGCCACCGGCAGCGCCTCGAGCGGGAAGACCACCTTCTTGACGAAGTTGGGGTTGGCCACGATCACGCCCGGCGCCCACGCCAAGGTCTCCGAAAACGCGTGGAACAGGGTCAACCCCAGGAAGAGCGCGAGGGAGAAATCGAGGTGCGTCTCCCCCGGCACCACCCCGAAGCGCTGACCGTAGATCAGGCCGAAGACGACGAAGTAGAGCGCCAGCATCGAGAGGGGCGTCAGCAGCGCCCAGATCGGCCCGAGCCGGCTCCCGCGGTGGCGCACCTCAATGTTGCGGCGCGTGAACTGCCAGACCAGCCCGCGCCGGGTCCACAACCCCGCGACCATCCGCGTGGGTTCAAGGATCAGTGCCTGCACCAGAGGTCCGGCCATGGTTGCGGTCAAGGGGGATGGCCGGGCAGGGCGCGGAGGCAACCTTCAACCGCCGCGGGCGCCACGAAGGATAACGCGCAGGCCTCGTCGTTAATCCCGTGGCTGATTACCCAGCGCCCCCCGCTGAACGCCGCACCGCAGGGATAGATCACCTCATTTACGGCGGGGTTGAGCCTTGGATGCTCGCGCCGCGCACGCCGCTCGCGGGCGAGATCCAGTGGCACGGCGGGGCCCGCGAGCGGCGCAAAATCCGGGCCGGCGCGGAAGCAGTAGACGCCGACCTGGTAGCAATAGCCGGCCGCATCGTCGTGGACCGAATGGCAGAACGACCAGAACCGCCCCGCGTGCCACACCGGGGGCGCTCCACCCCGCAGGCCTCCGTGCGCCGCGGGGTAGCCAGGCAGCTCCCACGTGGTGGTGGCCGCTTCGTCGCAGACCACCGGACCCTCGCCGGCCAGCGAGAGCCGGAGCACGCGATGCGGGATGACGGAGTAGACCGCGTGGAGGTGGCCCTCGGGGGTGGCGAACGCGGACCAGTTCTTCTCCAGCGGTCGCCGGGGACCGGTGAGCTTAAGTTCACGCGCTCGGCCCGCGGGGAGCAGGGTGCGTGGATTCACCTCCTGCAAGAACTGGTGGTTGTGCGGCTCGTGCCAGCCCGAGTTCCAGTACACGAAGACGCGTCCGCCCCAGCGGTGCAGGCGGGGATCCGCCAGCCAGGTGCGGGCCACGGGCGAAAGCGTGGGATCGTCCGGAAACACGACGGCGTCCGAAAACGCGACCGGCGAGCCCGGGATGACTTGGAACGCCGCGTCGAGCCGGCAGCAGGCCAGGCGGCGCAGCCCGTCTCCCAGCACCACCCGGTAGGCGAGGATCCAGCCCGAGCCGTCGGCGAGCAGGCCCGGATTGAAGGCGCGCACCGGACCGGGCAGGGCGCGCCACGCGGTGGGCAGCAATTGATCCGCGGGCAGTTCCCGGCACTCGTGCTCCGCCGCGCCCGTCATCGCGCGAAGAACTCCCGCACCGCGGCGCACACGTGCTCGATCTGCTCCTCCGTGTGATGGGGGCCGATGGGCAGGCTGAGCACCTCGGCGGCCAGCTGCTCGGCGAGAGGAAAGTCTCCTGACCGCCAGCCGGCGGCGGCGTACGCCGGGGTGAGGTGGGGCGGCACCGGGTAGTGGATCTGCGTGCCGACGCCTGCGGCCGTGAGGTGGCGCTGCAACGCGTCGCGGCGCGCGGTGCGCACCACGAACAAGTGCCAGACCGGTTCGGCGCCGGGCGGGGTCCAAGGCAAGGTCAGGCCGGAGATCCCGGCGAGTTGCTCTTGGTAGCGGGCCGCGAGGCGGACGCGCCGGGCATTCCACGGCCCGAGGTGGGGCAGTTTCACCCGCAAGAATGCTGCCTGCAGCTCGCTCAGCCGGGAATTGAGCCCTTGGAACTCGTGCTGGTAGCGCACCTTCGAGCCGTAATTGCGCAGGTGGCGCAGCCGCTCGGCCAGGGCGTCGTCGTCCGTCGTGACCGCGCCGGCATCCGCGAGGGCGCCCAGGTTCTTGCTGGGATAGAAGCTGAACGCGGCGGCGTGGCCCAGCGCGCCGACCGCCCGGTCGCCGAGCCGGGCCCCGTGTGCCTGGGCGGCATCCTCGAGGACGAGCAGACCGCGCGGGGCGGCGAGCGCGTGCAGCGCCGCGGTGTCGGCGGGCAGGCCGTAAAGGTGGATGGGTAAAATCGCGCGCGTGCGGGGTGTCAGCAAGGCGGCGACGCGTGCGGGATCGAGGTTGTAGGTGCGCGGGTCGGGCTCGCACGGCACCGGCCGGGCCCCGACTTGGGACACCGCCAGCCAGGTGGCGATGTAGCCGTTGGCGGGGACGATCACCTCGTCCCCGGCGCCGATCCCGCGGGCGAGGAGGACCAGTTGCAGCGCCTCGAGGCCGTTGGCGACGCCGATGCAGTGGCGGGTTCCGACGCTGGCGGCGAATTCCGCCTCGAAGGCTTCCAGCTCACGCCCGAGCAGGAACCAGCCGGAGTCGAGCACCCGCCGGTACGCGGCGTCCAGCTCGGCGCGGAGCTCCGCCGTGGGCGGCTTGAGGTCCAGGAGGGGCACTTGCATCGCCGGAGAGTGGAGGATTTTCCGCGCCGGTGGCGAGGAAACGCCGGCGCGCGGCCGCCCGGGAGAAACCTGTTGCAAAGGCCCCTGAAATCCCGCGCTTTGGCCGCACTTCTTCCCGTGACGATTGTCCACCGCGCCCCGCCGTCTCGCCGGGCCTGCGCCGCGCTGCTGGCGTGGGTCGGCCTTGGCGTTGCCGCGGCCGTCGGCGCCGCGGGACCGGAGGTGGCCGCAACCCTGCCCGAGCACCACCTGCCGGCCCTCCGCGACCTCCTGGAGACCGCCGGCCGCCGTTCCCCTCAACTGCTGGCTCAGGACCTCGAGCGCATTTTGGCCGGCATCCGCATTCAGGGCGCTGATGCTCAGCGCCTACCCAACCTCGGCGGCGGGCTCAGCTATGCGGTCAACCAGACCGCCATCTCCGCCGACACCAGTTCTCAGACGCGTGACAGCGGCGGCTTTTACAACGTCGGCGTCACGCAGCCGCTCTACCATTGGGGTGCGCTCCAGAACCAGAGCGCTTCGGCGCGGATCAATGCCCTGATCGCCCAGAAGTCGTTCACCCAGGCCGCGCGCGACCTGCGGATCGTCATCCGCCGCGCCTTCCTCGGGCTGGTCGCGGAGAAGGCCCGGGTGGCCGCCGCGGCCGAGACGGTGCGCCTCCTCGCTGCCGAGGTGGCGGTGCTGGAGGAAAAGAAGTCCCGCGGCGTGGCCTCGGCTGCGGCCGTCGAGGGGGAAAAGCTCCGTTTGCGCGAAGTGCGTCTCGACCACGACCGCCTCGCCGCCGAGTTTGAGGCTAACCGGCGCCGCCTCGCGCGCCTCGCCGGTGCCGCCGAACTGCCCGAGTCCGCCGTCCCCGCGACGCTCCCGGCCGCGCTCCCCTCTGCGGAGCTCGCTGCGGCCGTCGCCGCGGCCGCCCTGCGCGACGGCGCCCGCAGCACGCTCGAATATGAGATCCACGACCTGCGGCTGAAAGACGCGCTGCTGCGGCACGAGATCGAGAAGGTCAGGCTCCGCCCCAAGTTTTACCTCAGTGCGGGCGCCAGCCTCGAGAACTCCACCAACGTCAACAACAACACCGTCAACCAGCAGGGCGTGCAGCGGCGCACGGTCAGCGTGTTCGCCCAATGGTCGATCTTCGACGGTTTCGCCACCCGCGCCGCGGTCCGCGAGGCCGTCGCGGGCCGGCGCGCCCAAGAGCGCCGCGCTGAGACGGAGATCGAGGCGCTGCTGCAGAATATCCAGCTGCTGGAGCGCGGGCTGCGGCTCGACGCCGAGCAAGTTGCGCTCGCCGAGATCCGCCTGGGTATCGCCACCGAGGGTAGCCGCGTGATCGCCCGCGAGGTCGAGTTGGGTAACGCGCCCCGCGGCGACCTCGAGCGTTCCCGCGCCGGGATCCTCCAGGCCGAAATCCGGCTGCAAGAGTCCCGCGCCCTGCTGCTCTCCCGCTGGGCCGAATTGGTTGCCCTTGCCGGCGCCGAACCCAACCTTTGACCGAGACCCTCCCCGCCGATGTCCACGTCTCCCCGTAGCGGTCGCCGCCTCCTGCTGCTGGCGCTCGTCCTCGCCCTCGCCGCCGGGGGCGCCTTCGCCTTCCTGCAAGGCGCCCGCGCCACCGCGCGCGTCAAGGCCGCCAACCGCGATACCGCGATCGACGCTGTCACCGGAAGCGTGGTGGTCGATGCCGAGGGCGGTTTCAAGGAGCTGCGCTGCGAGGCCGCGGGCAAGGTCGTGACTGCCAACCTGCGGCCCGGGACCCATTTCCGGAAGGGCGACGTCCTGGTGCAGCTCGACACCACGGAGCTGGACCGGCAGATCAGCGAGACGCGGCGCAAGCACGAGACGGACAAGGCCCGCGCCCGCCTGCTCCTCGAGAACAACCCGGAGCGGAAGGTCGCCGAGGAACGCCTCGCCACGGCGCGCCGCCTCTTCGAGCTCGGCAATGCGCCGGAGGAGGAGGTTAAGGGCCTCCAGCGGGCGCTTGATGAAATCGACCGCCGCCTGCGGCTCACGGAGTTCGACGACCGCAAGGGCGATGACGACTTCAAGGTGGCAAGGGAGGCGCTCGAGCTGCAGCGGGAACGGATGCGGGTGACGGCGCCGTTCGACGGCACGATCCACAACACCGGGGCGCTGACCTGGGAGGGCGCGCTGATCAACGCCGGGCAGCCCGTGGCGCTCGTGTTCTCCCGCAAGCGGATCGTGATCGCGAAGATCAGCGAGGAGAGCTTCGGCCGGGTGAAGCTGGGGCAGAGCGCCCGAATTCGGCTGCTCACCTACGGCACGCAGAACTTCGACGCCACGGTCTCGGAACTGCTGCCCGCGGCCGACGACGCGCAGCGCTTCACCGTCTACCTCGACGTGAAGGCCGACCCCGAGTTGCTGCGGCCGCTGAGCACCGGTGAGGTGACCATCACCGTAGATTCGGTGCCGGACCAGATTATGGTCCTGCGCCGCTCGCTCTTCGACGGCAACAAGGTGCTGGTGGTGCGCGACGGCCGCGTGGAGCGCCGCACGCTCGAGGTCGGCTACGTCTCGCTCAACAACGCGCAGGTGAAGCGGGGATTGACCGTGGGTGAGCTGGTTATCGTCGACCAGCTGGAGGAGTTCCGCGAGGGCCAGCGGGTCAAGGTCGAGGTCACCTTCTGAGCGGCGCCGCGCTGCCCGTCCGCCGTGACGTCCCCTAATCTCCGCATCGCCTACCGCTTCCTCACCGCCAAGAAGCGGGCGATGGTGATGAGCTTGGCGTGCACTATTCTCGGCGTCGGCCTGTTCATCGTGACGCAGGCGACGACCAGCGGCTTTGAGCGCTTCTTTACCAAGACGATCCTTGGCATCAACGGGGCGATCCGCATCGAGGACAAGATTCAGGACACGATGCGCAGCATGGCGGCGGCCGGCGGGGGCGATTCTCACTTTGCGCGGCGCGACGGGGTGAAGTACATCGAGGGCATCGAGGAGCCGCAGGCGCTGATGACGGCGGTGCGGGAGTTTGCCAACGTGCGCGGCGTCTCTGCGGTAGTGAGGGGCAACGTCCAGCTCCAGAGTGCCTTTAAGGTGGAGGACGCGCAGGTCTTCGGGATCCGCCTTGAGGACCACGTGCGCGTCTCCGACCTCGCCGAGCAGGTGACGAACGGCAGCCTCGAAGATTTTCGTAATTCGCCCACCGGGGCGCTGGTGGGACGGGTACTCGCGGACCGGCTGCAGTTGGGGGTGGGCGACTCCCTGGTCATCTCCGCCCGCGGTGCCTCGCGCCGCGTGCAGGTGGCGGCGATCTACGAGACGGGCTACCGTGAGGTGGATAAGACGAACGTCTACCTGCACCAGCCCGAGGCGCGCTCGCTGCTCAAGCGCCCGAGCGGGGCCACGTTCCTGCAGATCAGCCTCCACGACCCCGCGCGGGCGCCGCAGGACGCCGCGCGTCTCGAGCAGGTCCTCCGCCACAGCGTGAAGCCTTGGCAGGAGCGGGAGAAAACCTGGCTCGCCGTCTTCCGTGCGCTGCGGATCTCCACGATGATTACGGTCTCCGTGTTCACGCTCATCGCCAGCCTGGCGATGTTCAACACGCTCGCGATGATCGTCCTCGAGAAGACCAAGGACATCGCGATCCTCCGCTCGATGGGTTACGAGCGGCGCGACGTCACCCGGATCTTCCTCTGGCAGGCCGGGATCGTGCTCGCCGTGGGCGCCGTCGCGGGTGCGCTCCTCGGCGCGGCCGTCACCTGGCTCGTCTCCCAGGTCCCGCTGCCCATCAACGGGATCTTCAAGACCGACCGCTTCATCGTCACCTGGGACCCGGCGCACTATGCTGGCGCGGTTCTCACCGCGGTGGTGATGGTGATGGTCGCCAGCCTCATCCCAGCCCGCCGCGCCGCGCGGCTGGAGCCAGGAGACATCGTCCGCGGCACCGCCCAGTGAATTCCTCTTCGTCCACGCCCGTCGCCGCGCCCGCTTGGGCGCTTCGCTGCCGCGGCCTCCACCGGCATCTCGGTGAAGGCGAGGGCCAGGTGCACGTGCTCAAGGGGGTCTCGTTCGAGGCGCAACGCGGGCAGGTTTACGCGATCGTTGGGCCGTCCGGCTGTGGCAAGAGCACGCTGCTCTACCTCCTCGGGCTGCTGGACCGGCCGGACGAGGGTGAGATCGAGATCAATGGCCGGCGGATGTCGAACCACGACGATGCCGCCCGTACTGCCGCGCGCGGGGAACACATCGGCTTCGTCTTCCAGTTCCACTTCCTGATGCTGGAGTTTACGGCGCTGGAGAACGTGATGATGCCGATGCGTAAGCTGGGCCGGATGCCGCCCGCGGCGATGCGGGACCGCGCCCACGCCCTGCTCGACTCGGTCGGCCTCGGCGCGAAGACGCACCGGCTCGGAACGCAGCTCTCCGGCGGGGAACAGCAGCGCGTAGCGATCGCCCGGGCGCTCGCCAACCAACCCGCTATCCTGCTCGCGGACGAACCCACCGGGAACCTCGATGTCCGCAATTCCAACCTCGTGTTCGATCTGCTCACCCGCCTCGCCAAGGACAACGGGCAGGCTGTGGTGCTGGTGACGCACAACCCCGAGATCGCCCAGCGCTGCGACGTGACGCGCCCGATGCGCGACGGGCTCTTCGTCTAGTCGCCGCCCCCGCGCGCGGCCCGTCGCCGCAGCAGGGCCCGCAACAGCGGGCGGGGCAGGAGCCGGAAGAGCGTGGCCGCGAACGCCACCCTCCGTCCCGGGTGCACGCTGGGCCGCCCCGCGGCGAGCCCGGCGAGCCCCGCCGCGACGACGGCCTCCGGGGGCATCCGCAGGGGTCCGGTGCCGCGCCGGTTCGTGTCCGGCCCGCCCGCCCGGCGCGCCGCCCCGCTGAAACCCGTCGGCGTCGGGCCCGGGCACAGGCAGGTCACCGTCACCCCGCGTGGCGCCAGCTCGATCGCCAGCGCCTCGGAGAAGCTGCTGACGTAGGCCTTGGAGGCCGCGTAGACCGCCAGTTCGGGCACGGGCAGGCTCGCACCGAGGGAGGACACCTGGAGGATCCCGGCGGGCCGGACGAGGCGCGGCAGCAGCGCGTGGGTGAGCAGCGTGAGGGCGGTGACGTTCAGTTCGAGCACCGCGCGGGAGCGGGCGGCGGGTGCCGCGTCGAACCGCCCGTAATCGCCCAAGCCGGCGTTGTTCACGAGTAGGTTGGGCCGGAAACCGGTGGCGTCGAGGGCGGTGGTCAGGGCGTCGCGGCCGGCGTCTGTGGCGAGGTCCGCGACGAGGATCCTGACCTCCGCTCCGCCCAAGGGCAGGCTGCGGCGCACCGCCTCCAGTTCCGTCTCCCGGCGCGCCACGAGGAACAGGGCGGCGGCGCGGGGTGCGAGCTGGCGGGCGAATTCCGCGCCGAGCCCGGACGAGGCGCCGGTGATCACGGCGCGGCAGCCCTCGAGGGGAAAAACGGGCTTCATCGGGCGAGGGTGGCGGCCACGGCGGCGAACACGGCCGGGACCTCGAGGTGGCGGACGCAGTAGCTGCGATAGGAGTCGCCCGGAACGCACGGACCGGGCGCTGCGGTGCCGAGGCAGGCGCAGGGCAGGGGAGCCTGCAGCACCGTGTGGCCTTCGCCGGGCGGGCGCCAGATGGTGGCATTCTGCCCGCCGAACAGGGCGACCACCGGAGTCCCGGTGGCGGCGGCCACGTGCATCGGGCCGCTGTCGTGGCCGAGGAACACGTCGCATTGCGCGGCGAGCGCCGCGAGCGCACCGG
>JBILWD010000087.1:0-11922 GCA_044370095.1 Opitutaceae bacterium
GCCTCGCCTGTTGCCTGCTGGTCCTGGTCGCCGCCCTGTCCGCCGCCGCGCCGCGGCCCGACGTGCTCTTCATCGCCGTCGACGACCTCAACGACTACATCTCGCCCCTCGACGCCCACCCGGGCGTACGCACGCCGAACCTCGAGCGGCTCGCGCGCCGTAGCGTCACCTTCGCCAACGCCCACTGCGCCGCGCCGGCCTGCCATCCCTCGCGCGTCGCGGTGATGACGGGCGTCCATCCGGTCCGCTCCGGCCTCTACCTCAACCTTTTCGGCGCGCACGGGCCCCGCTGGCGCGACGAATCCCCCGTCCTGCGCGACGCCGTGGTGCTCTCGGCGCATTTCCGGGCGCACGGCTACCGCGCGGCGGGCGGCGGCAAGATTTTCCACTCCCTGCAGTGGACCCCGGGCGATTCCCAGAACGACCCCGCGGCGTGGGACGAGTATTTCCGCGACCCGCTGGATCCGATCAGCGCCGACTGGCCCCGGCCCGCGCTGGTGCCGGATGCAGCGGCCGGCCTGACCCCGGGACGTCCGCTCGGCGACCGCCAGCTCTTCGGCGCCGCGCCGCTCGACGTCCCGGATGAGGAGACCGGCGACCACCGCGTGGTGGATTGGGCGCGCGGGATCCTCGCACGGCCGCCGGAGCAGCCCCTGTTCCTTGCCGTGGGTCTCTTCCGTCCGCACATCCCGTGGGAGGTGCCGCGGCGCTGGTTCGACCTGCACCCGCTGGAGCGCATCGTGCTACCGCGTCACCGCCCGGACGACCTCGCCGACGCCCACGACCACGGGCGCACCGCGTGGCACCGCTGGGTGGTGGAGAACCGCCAGTGGGAACGCTTCGTCCAGGGTTACCTCGCGAGCGTGAGTTACCTCGATCACCAGGTGGGCCGCCTGCTCGACGCCCTCGATGCCTCGCCCCGCGGCGCGCGCACGATCGTCGTGCTCTGGAGTGACCACGGCTTCCATCTGGGCGAGAAGGCGAACTGGGAGAAGTTCGCCCTCTGGGACCAGACCACGCGCGTGCCGCTCTTCATCCGCGCCCCGGGCGTGGCCGGCGAGGGGACGCGCACGCGCGCGCCGGTGACTCTCACCGACCTCTATCCGACCCTGTGCGAGCTGGCGGGCCTGCCCGTACCGGCGCAGTGCGACGGGCTCAGCTTGGTGCCGCAGCTGCGGGATCCGGCGGCCCCGCGGGCGCGTCCGGCGCTGACGGCGCACGTGTTCCGGGGCGAGCCCGGGCCGTCGCAGGCGGTGGCGGATGAGCGGTACCGGTTAATCCGTTACGGCAACGGCTTCGAGGAGCTGTACGACCTGCGGCGGGACCCGGACGAGTTCGACAACCGGGCCGCCGATCCGGCGCTGGCGGGCGAACGGGCGCGCCTGGCCGCGTTCCTGGCTCCGCGGCCGGCGGCGAGCGTGGGGATCCCCGCCGGGTCGGTGCATTCCCTGCGGCCGGCCGGCAAAGCGAAGAAGCAGGCGCGCTGAGCCGTCGGCGCGGCCGCGTGGCTCAGGACTTGGCCTTCTTGGCCTTGTCCGCCGGAGCTTCGGCGCCCTTGGGCGCCGCCTTCGGGGCGGCCTTTTCCGCGCTGGACGCCTTGGCGTCGGTCTTGCCCTTCGCGTCGTCCTTCACGTCGACGGCGGTGGCACCCATGCGGTAGTACACGGTGACGCGGCTGCCGACGGCGAGCTTGCCGGAGACCTTGGTCGCGGCCGACCGGCCGATTTCCCATTTCTCCCCGCCCTTGTCGACGGTGATGACGTCGTCGGTCAGGGCCAGGACCGGCCCGGTGACCTGATACTCCTTGGGTTGCGCGGCGGAGGCGGCCAAGGCGAAGCTGAAGGCGAGGGGGAGGAGGTAACGGAATTTCATGACGGGGGAATGGTTGGGGGCGGCGGTTGGCGAGTTCAACTTCCGGATCGGAACGGGCCGGGCACCTGTCCGCCCAGCCGGTCCCGTTCTGGCGGGACGCTCAGCGCATGGCCTCGCGCTTCTTCCGGTCGACCTCCGCCTGGGCCAAGATGGCGGGGTCGACGCGAATTCCGGCCTGAGCGAGCGCGGCGTCGAGCAGCACCTCGCCCGGAAGGTAGCCCGTGACGGCGGCGGCGATGCGGCCGTCGCGACCGATGATGAACTGCTGGGGGATGCCGCCGACGCCGTAAAGGCGGGCGGAGACCCGCTCCGCGCCTCGTTCCGCGGGGTCGTGGGAGAAGACGAAATCGGGATACTTGGAGCGGTTCGCGCGCACCCACGCCTCGAATTTGTCGCGGGTGTCGCTGGTGCAGGAGGCGAGCACTACGACACCCTGATCCTTGTATTTCGCGGCGACCTCCTGGGTGTGCGGCATGGAAACGATGCACGGCCCGCACCAAGTCGCCCAGAAGTCGAGCACCACCACCTTGCCGAGGTAGTCGCGCAGGCGCACCGGCTTTCCCTCGAGGTCCAGCGTGGTGAAGTCGGGGGCGACCGCGCCGGGTTCCAGCATCTTGGTCCGAGGTGCCGCCGCGCGGGCGAGGCGCTCCTCCTGGTAGGCCTTGAGCTCGGCATCGGTGGTGAGGTGCCGGGGGCGGTCCGCGGGGGCGAGTTGGACGCCCGCCCGCAGCAGCAGGTTACCGATGGTCTCGGAGTAACGCTCGCCGAAGCCGGAGGACCAGCCGATGAGGCGGCCGTCGGCGGACACCGCGATCGTGGCCGGCACGGGAAGCAGCACGCCGCCCAGCTGCATGGAGACGGAGCGGGCGTAGAAGGCCCGGGACCGCTCGGTCTCGGCTTTCAGTTCCTCGGGGGACATCTGGTCGCGCGGCTTGGCGGCGGGCGGGTACTTTCCGAGGCCGTCGAAAGCTACGCGGAAGGGCAGGTCGGGGTTGCGGGCCAGCCAGCCCTGCAGGGCAGTGAGGTGGTCGTAGCCGCCGATGCCTAGGAAATCGACTTGGTCGGCGTAGGTGCGGGCGAGCGCGGACCAACGGTCGCGGAAGCCGTCGCCGGGTCCGTTGCCGGCGGACCAAAGTCCGATGATGAGGGGTTTGCCACGCTGGAAGTCGGCCAGCCGTGCCGGGCGGCCGTCGCTGTGCGCGAGCGTGAGGTCAGGCAGGGGTGTCCCGGCCTTGAGCCGACCTAGATCCAACGTGAAGGCCGGGGCTGCGGTGGCCTTTGGCGGCGCCGCCGGGGCGGCGGGTGCGGCGGCCCGGGCCGCTGGCGGGCAGATCGCGGCGAGGGCGAGGGCGGCGACCAGGCTGGGGGAGGCGAGGAGATTCATTGCAGGGAGGAGGGGACGGTGGGAGCGGGTTTAGAAGGGCACGGCGAATGAGGTTTCAAAGGTGCGGCCGAAAGCCCAGCGGCCGTGGAGGCCGGCGTTGAAACCGTAGATGTTGTTGAAAAACGGGGGCTCGCGGTCGGCCACGTTGGCGATGCCGAGGCCCACGCGCACGCCCCGGCCGAACCGGCCCCACAGCGGGCGCTGGAACTCGTAGGTGCCGCGCACGTCGACGAGCTGCATCGCGGGCGTACGGTAGCTGGTGGGCGCCACGCCGGCCAGGTTCGTGGCGAAGCCGCTCACGTAACTCAGGCTGGCGTGAGCGCCCCAGGGGCCGCGGTTCCACGTCAGCGCGGAGGCGACGTTCCAGCGCGGGCTGGCGTAGGTGTCGCCCACGTCGTTGATCGGCGGGGCGCCGACGGTGAGTTGGCGCGATTGGCGGATCGTCCGGGCGGCGTTGACCGAGAGCCGCCAGCGGCCGAGGCGTTCCGAGGGCAGGCGGTACTCGAGGCCGTAGTCGGCGCTGTCGTTCCGGATCACGCCGAAGTTCACGTACTGCACGTAGAGGGTATTGAGCGTGCCCGGCAGGCCGGCCGCCGCCTCGGCGGCGCCGGGGGCGTTGCGGACCACGAACCCCGGAAAGAGCGTCGGATTGTTCAGGATCACGGTGGAGGAGAGCGACTGGATCGCGTCCCGCTGTTCCGTGCGGTAGAAATTGGCGGTAAGGGTCAGGCCCCGCGCCCAGGGTGCCTCAAACACGGCGCCGACGAAGCGGGTGGCGGAGCGTTCGGGGGCGAGGGTTGGATTCGGCCGGGTGATGAGCGTCACGGGTGCCGGCGCGTTGCCGCGGAGCGGGTCGTTGAGCGTTGCGGTGGACGTCGTGGTGGGGCGCCGGTTCTCCGTGAGCGAGGGCGGCCGGTAGGCCTCGGCGTAGCTGCCGCGCACCAGCAGCGGGCGGAACGGCACCCAGGTCAGGCCAAGTTTCGGCACGCGGCCGCCCTCCAGCCCCGGGATGGACTCCACCCGGCCGGCGAGGTTGGCCTCGAGTCGCTCGACCAGCGGGATCCGGTTGGCCGCGCCGACCACGGGCAGCTGCAGCTCGGCGAACGCGGCCCGGGTGCTCCGGCGGTCGCGGTAGCGTGTGGTGGTGGCGACGGCCGGGAAGCCGGCGAAGGTGACCGCGACGTTCGTATTCCGATCCGTGTCGTGAGCGGCGCCGACCGAGGCGCGGACCGGACCGCCCCACAGCGGGAACAGTTCCCCGTGGGCGGTGAAGTCCACGCTCTCGAGACCGGAGCGGCCGTCGGCCGTGGGGTACACCGCGGTTTGTTCCAGCAGGGCCGCCTGGCTCGGGGCGCCGGGGACGCGCTCATCGATGAACGGATTGAAGCGCTGCGCCGCGTCGTTGTGGTTGGCGAGGGCGTTGAAGGCGGTGGCGTTGAAGGAGCGGCTGACCGAAAGGTAATGCTGTTCCTGCCACCGATAGCCGGCGTCCCAGCGCCAAGTGGCGGCCAGCGTGCCGCGTCCGCCGAGGGTGATAGTCGTGGTGTCGGTGCGCGTCTGCTGCCCGACCTGACCCCATTGCGGGAGCAGCATGCCGAACGTGATGGCTTCACCGAATGGGTTGTTTGCCGCGGAGACGGGTACATTGGCGACATAGGCCGGCAGCGTCCGGGCGGTGCCGCGGGAGCGGGTGCGGCTGACCGTGCCGTAGGCCTCAAGGCCCGGGGAAAACTCGTAGGTGGCGGTGCCGGTCGCGCCTTGCCGCGAGGCGGCGGAGACGAGCTGCGTCCAAGGCGCGGGATTGGTGATGCGCTGGCCCTGCGCGATGATTGCCGCGCTGCTCTGGCCGGGATCGTTGGCGGTGCGCCGCTCAAAGGCCGCCACCGCGGGGGTGGTGGCGGAGCCGGCGGGTGCGAGCAGGACGCGGATTCCGGGGATCGAGACGAAGCCGGTCGCGGCCGTCGCCTGCACCGAAGCGGGATATCCCCATTGGATGCGCTGGTCGGTGCCGTACACTGGCGCCCCGGTCGTCGGGTTGTAGCCTTGGATCCGTGTGCGGTGGTCCATCGATCGCGCGAAGGCGCGCTGGGCGGCATAGAGCGGGTCGCGGTCGTAGTAGTCCACCGCGAGCGTGCCCCGGAGCCGCCCGCCGGCCCCGGCGAAGCCCGTGGTCACCGTCCCCTGCCGCTCCCGCGCGCCCCCGTGCGCCCGCAGCTTCACCGAGCCGCTCACCTCCGTGCCCACCCACGACTTCTTGAGTACGATGTTGATCACTCCGGCGACCGCGTCCGCCCCGTAGATCGCGGAGGCGCCGTCGGTGATGACCTCGATGCGCTCGATCAGGCCGAGGGGAATCGTGTTGAGGTCGACAAAGCCCTGTCCCGTGGTGGAACCGCGATTGCGCTCGCCCGCCGCCGCAACGCGGCGGCCATCCACCAGCACCAGGGTCGACCCGGAGCCGAGTCCCCGCAGGCTGACGCCGGACACGCCGGTCTGCACCGGCGCGTTGACCGCCAGCGTCGGGCTCGCCCCTGCGCCGGGTGCGAGCGGCACGGACGCCTCGGTACGCTGGCCGGCCGCGACGTTCAGGTCGTCTGGCGCACTGTTCCGCCCGGCGCCGACGCCGCTGTAGGTCTGAGGGAGAGTACGCAGGAAGTCCGCCAGGTTCATCGCCCCGGTCGCCCGGATCTCCTCGGCGGCGTAGGTCGAGACGGGCGAGGGGCCGTCGACCTGTGTGCGGGGGATGCGGGAGCCAAGCACCTCGACTTTGGTGAGGGCGACGGGCGCGGCCGGCGCACCGGCGCCGGGGGACGCGGCGGGTAAGGCGGAGGCGAGGGCCGGGAGCAGCAGGGTGAGTCGGCTCAGGGCCGCAACAGGACGCGAACTTTGGAGCACAGGCGGAAGGGAGGTTGAGTTGGGAATCGGGATCGAAGTCCAAGCCCTGAGTGGGAGCGAACCCAAAGTGGGCCCGCGGAGGCCCGTGGCCGGTCCAGTGATTCGATCCGGGGCCGCGAGGACGGATTTAACTTCCGCGGGTGGGCGGCGCCAAGGGGTTAGGTAACATGATCCGCAGCCGAGGCTGAGGATCGCGCCGCCGGGCGGTGCGGGGCAGCGTGACTGCCCTGCCGTTCAGTCCGATCGCGACGGTGCTCGCCGGTAACAAAACGGCAGCGAACAACGGCCCATCCCCTTCGGCGCTGGCCATCGCTCGAGCGCCTCGCAACCGCGGTCTCTACCGCGCGGTGATCGTGCGGTCCAGGGTCCGGCGGCGGCCCGCCGATCGTCCCACACCGCTTCCCCTCGACGCCCCCGCGCCCTCCCGAGTAGCCTTCGTTGACCCCCGTCTTCCGATGATGCTTCCCCGATTGCTGCGGTTCCTGCCCCTCGCGCTGCTGATCCTCGCCGTCCCGCGGCTTCCCGCCGCGGCCCCGCGTTCGACCGCGCTCGATCTCCGCGACGGGGACACGCTCGTCTTCCTCGGCGACTCCATCACCCACCAGTGCCTGTTCACGCAGCACGTGGAGAATTTCTTCTACACCCGCCACCCCGAGCGCCGGATCCGCTTCCACAACGCCGGTGTGAGCGGGGACCGCGCCGCGGATGGGCTGGCCCGCTTCGACGCCGATGTCGCCGCCTACCGGCCAAAGTACGTCACGGTGCTCTTCGGCATGAACGACGGGCAGTACGAGGACTTCAAGGCCGAGGCCTTCGCCCGCTACGCCGCCGACATGGCGAAGCTGCTCGACCGCATCCAGGCCATTGGCGCCGTCGCGATCGTCCTGTCGCCGACCCTGTTCGACTTCCCGGTGGTGGAGGCGCGCAAGGACGACGCCACCTACCGTTTCCGCGAGCGCAGCTTTGCCCCGAACTACAACGCCGTGATGGCCTACTACGGTGCCTGGGTCCGCGACCAGGCGGAGCGCCGCCGCCTGCCGTTCGTCAACCTCTGGGGCCCGCTCAACGATTTCACGACCGAGGGCCGCGCCGCGGATCCCGCCTTCACCCTCGTGCCTGACGCGATCCACCCCGGACCCGGCGGCCAGTTCATCATGGCGAGCGCCCTGCTCGAGGCGCTGCGGCCCGAGCGACGGAATGTCAGCGCGCTCAGCGTCACCCGCGCGGGCGACCGCTGGACGGCCGCGCCGGCGTTGCGGCTCGAAGGACTGACGGGCGACGCCACGCGCGTGACCTTCACGCACACCGCGGCCGCCCTGCCGTGGGTGATTCCGGCGGAGTCCACCACCGTGGCCACCAAGTGGGAATGGCGCGAGGACGGCCGGGTGGGCTATGACCTCAGCAAGGCCGGGCACCGGCAGAGCAACGAGATGCTGCGCGTCACCGGCCTCGCTCCGGGCCAGTACGAGGTGAAGATCGACGGTCAGTCGATTGGTCGCCCGCTCAGCCACGTGGTGCTGGGCAGCAAGATCGAGCTGCAGGCCAACGAGGCGACCCCGCAGCACCGGCAGGCCTTGGCGGTCGCGCTGCTCAACCGCGAACGCAACGACCGCGCCGTGCGGCCGCTGCGCGACCTGTGGTCCACCCTCAAGGGCGCGCGCCGGAAGTTCGCGCAGGATCCCGCCGGTTACGCCGCCTTCCGCCAGCAGACCCAGCTGGAAATCGACCGCTTGGAACAGCTCGCCCGCGAATATGAGGCCCGCATCCACGCGGCCGCCCAGCCTGTGCCGCACCGCTACGAGATCACGCGCGTCGCCGACGCCCCGGCGCCGGCCCGCGGCCGCAAGCAATAGCGCCGATGTGGCCGCGGCTGCAGCCGCGGATGTGAGACGGGAATTCCTGCCGACTCCGACGACTGGAGTAAGTACTTTTCGTCGGGAATCCGCGGCAACTGCCGCGGCCACAACGGAGCGCCTTACGGCAGCGGGCCCGCCAGCACGGTGATCATCCGGTCGGGATTCAGGTGGCGGCGCAGGGCGGCGTTGACCTGGGCCGCGGTCAGCGCCTCGACCCGACCCGGGTAGGCGTCGATCCACTCCGGGCCGTAGCCGCGCTGCAGGCACGCCAGCAACGCCCCCGCGAGCCCCTCCGTGGTGGCGAGGCCGAGCTGGAACGAGCCCGTCAACGTCACCTTGAAGTTGGCCAACTCCTCCTCGGTCACCCCCGCGGTGAGGAACCGGCGCAGCTCGCGCACGGTGGATTCCTGCCCGCGCGCGAGGAGCTCGGGGCCGAAGGTGCCCTGCAGGGTCCACGCGCCGTCGACGTGGGTGTCACCGCCGAGGGCGGCGCCGATCCCATAGGTGAGGCCCTCGCGGTTGCGGATGATGTCGAGCAGCCGCGCGGAAAAGAAGCCGCTCCCGAAGACCGCGGTGCCGGTTGCAACGGCCAGATGGTCCTCGTCGCGGTGCCGCAGGCCCGACGGCGCCCCGATCAGCAGGGCCACGCTGGTCTTGTCCGGCAGCGGCAGGCGCTCGACCCGCGCCGCGGCCGGCGCGGCGGCGGGAGGGGGAGACGTCCACGCGCGTCCGCCGGTCCAGTCGCGGAAGCCCTGCGCGAGGGCCTGGTCGAGGGCCGCGTCGTCGACGTCGCCCACGGCGACGAGCCGCGCCCCGGCCGTCCCGTAGGTGGCGGCGTGGAAGGCGCGGACCTCCGCGAGCGTCGTGCGCTCGAGGTCCGCGAGGTAGTCCTCCGGCGCGGCGCGGTGGTTCGGGTGACCGGGCGGGAAGGCGGCGCGGGCGAAGGCGAGGCGGGCCCGGACGCCGGGCTCCTCGAGCTCGCGCCGGAACTGACCGGCGAGGCGCCGCTGCACCTTGGCGAATTCGGCGGGATCGAAACGCGGCGTGCGCAGCTGCTCCGCGAGCAGGCTGAGCACCAGCGGGAGGTCGGCGCGGAGGCACTTGGCGGCGACGTCCACGGTGTGCGTGCCAGCGTCGAAGCGGATCTCGGCGCCCGCCTGTTCCAAGAGGGCGGCGACGGCGAACTTGTCCCGCGCCACCGTGCCCTGGTCGAGCAGCGCCGCGGTGAGGTCGGCGACGGCGACGCGCCCGGCGGGCTGGCCCACGGCACCGCCGGGGAAGGCGGCGCGCAGGGTGACCACGTCCCGGATCGCGGTGGGTACGGTGACCACGTCAACACCGGCCACGTTCCGGCGACGGGCGCGCGGGGCAACGGCGGTAGCGGGTGCGATTGCGGCGGGCGCGGCGGCGGCGGGCTCCGCGCGGCTGGTCCGGGGTTCACCGGGACGCCGGTAGCCGCGGGGCCCGGGGGCGGCGGGCGCTCCCGCGGGGGCGGCGTCGCGGGCGGGCGGCTCGGCGCGGGGCACGAACCAGCCGACGGTGCTTTGGTCCTCGACGAGGTAGCGCTTGGCGACGCGTTGCACGTCGGCCGCGGTGACCGCCTCGAGCGCGGCGGGCAGCGTGGCGTAGAGCGTCCAGTCGCCGACCGCGATGGCCTCGTTGAGCTGGCCGGCGATGGCGAAGGCGCCGTCGCGGCCGTACGCGGTGGCGGCGCGGAGCTTGGCGCGGGCGCGCTGGAGTTCCTCGGCGGTCACGCCCTCGCGGGCAACGCGGGCGACCTCGGCGCGGAGGGCCTGTTCGACGGGTTCGTGGGTGACGCCGGGGGCGAGCAGCGCGGTGGTGCTGAAGAGGTGAGGATCGTGAAAGCACCCGACGCCGGCCGTCGCATTGAGGGCAAGGTTGGCGTCCACGAGGGCGCGGTAGAAGCGGCTCGTCTTCCCGGAGCCGAGGATTTCAGCCAGCACCTGGAGGGCCGGCTGATCCGGGTGACGGCCGGCGGGGGCCTTGTAGGCGATCTGGACCACGCCGACCTCACCTGGGCGGCGAACGACCACGCGGCGCGGTCCGGTCTGGGCGGGCTCCTCGGTATAGACGACTGGGATCGGGTGCGGGGCGCGAGGAATGGCCCCGAAAGTCTCGCGGAGGAGCGCAAGGGCGGCGGCGGGTTCAAAGTCGCCGATCACCGATACCGTCGCGTTATCCGGCCAGTAATAGGTGTCGTAGAACGCCTTCAGTTTCTCGATCGACACCTTCTCGATGTCCGAGCGCCAGCCGATCGTCGGGTGATGGTAAGGGTGGGCGAGGAAGGCGGCGGCGGTGACCTCCTTATCGAGGGTGGACGCGGGATCGTTCTCGTCGCGTTCGTACTCGTTGCGCACGACGGTCATCTCGAGCTGCCGGTCCTCCTCGCGCAGGAGCAGGTGGCGCATCCGGTCGGCCTCGAGGCGGGCGACGAGCGCGAGGTGGCGGCTGGGGATGTTTTCGTAGTAGTTGGTGCGGTCGAGCCAGGTGGTGGCGTTGTTGATGCCGCCGATGCGGTCGAGGAGGGTGTCGAAGGCCTGGCCGTTGCCCGCGTGGTAGTTCCGGCTCCCCTTGAACATCAGGTGCTCCAGCAGATGCGTGGCGCCGGTGGTGCCGGTGACCTCGTTCCGCGAGCCGACGCGGTAGGTCACCATGAACGTGAGCACCGGCACGGAGCGGTCCGGCAGCAGGAGCACGGTGAGTCCGTTGGCGGCGAGGGTGTACTCGCTGATCCCGGCGGCGGTGCGGCCGGGCGTGAAGCCCTCGGCGGGGGCGGGGGTCGCGGCGGCGAGGACGGCGGGGAGGAGGAGCAGCGGCAGGAGAAAGCGCATCGCGGGAAGGGGTGGCGCATTCGTGGCGGGTGGGAGGCGGGACGGCGAACCTTTCCCGGCGGCGCCGCCTTGCGTCCGACGGCGAGCGGGAGTTCCCTGCGTCCGGGAACGACTCCCGCCGTGATGAACCTCGCCGCCCCCCTCGTGCGCGCCCTGCTGGCGCTGGCCGTGTTGACGGCGCTGTTTTTCCTGATTGAGCGCGTCGTGGCGCGGCGCCGGAACCGGGCGCAGCCGTTCTTCCGGCGCGGGTGGGGCACGGACGCCGCCTACCTGGTGCTGACGACGCTGGTCACCAAGCCGCTCGTGCGCGGCGTGCTCGTGGTCGTGGCGGCGCTGCTGGTCACGGCGGGCGTGGTGCCGGCGGACGCCCTGCGGACCGGGGCGTTCACGGGCTTCGGTCCCCTCAGCCAGCAGCCGCTCTGGCTGCAGGCGGTGGAGATTTTGGTGCTGGTCGACTTCATCGGCTACTGGACGCACCGGAGGTTCCACCGCGGGCGCTGGTGGCCGTTCCATGCGGTGCACCACTCGTCGGAGGACCTCGACTGGCTCGGCAGCGTCCGGGTGCACCCGGTGAACGAGCTGGTGAACCGGATCGCGCACGTCCTGCCCATCCTGCTGCTGGGCTTCAACCCCGCGCTCACCCTGGCCGCGGCGCCGGTGCTGACGCTGTACGCCATCTTTCTCCACGCGAACGTCGACTGGGACTTCGGCCCCTTCCGGCTGGTGCTGGCCTCGCCGGCGTTCCACCGGTGGCACCACTCGCGCGACCGCGAGGCGTGGGACAAGAATTTCGCCGGGCTGCTGCCGGTCTGGGATTGGCTGTTCGGCACGCTCTACCTGCCGCGGGACCGGGCGCCCGCGAACTTCGGTATCCACGAACCGATGCCGCCCGGACTGCTCGGGCAGTTGCGCGAGCCCTTCACTCGCCGCGCGCGGGGCGGGGAGAAGGTCGATCCCTGAGCGGAACGGGGTCCGGCTTAGCGGGCCCAGTCGCCGCGCTCAGCGGAACTCGCGCTTCGCCTGCCAGGCCTCGCGGTCCTCGAACGCCGCGGCGGGCAGGTCG
>JBILWD010000330.1:0-3911 GCA_044370095.1 Opitutaceae bacterium
CCCTCCGCCACCAACCGACCCCGGTCAAGGATCGCCACCCGGTCACACAAGGCCTCCATCTGACCAAGGAGATGCGACGTGAGCAGCACCGTCTTCCCCGCGTCCCGCAAGGACCGAATCAGGTCCGCCATCGCCGCCGAGCCCACCGGGTCCACGCCCGCCGTCGGCTCGTCCAAGATCAACAGCCGCGGATCGTGCACCAGCGCCTGCGCCAACCCGATCCGCTGCAGCATCCCCTTCGAATAGGTCTCCACCGCGCGGTCGGCCGCCCCGGTCATTCCCACCTGCGCCACGACCGTCTCCACCCGCCCGGCCAGTTCGCGCCGGCCCAGCCCGCACATCCGCCCGTAGAACCCCACCAGCTCCCGCCCGGTCAGGTGCCGGTAAAAGTACGGCGCCTCCGGCAGGTAACCCACCTCCCGGCGCGCCGCGACCTCGCCGCTCGGCCGACCGAAGATCCGGCACTCGCCGGCGGACGGCGCCACGAGCCCCAACAGCGCCTTTATAGTCGTGCTCTTACCCGAGCCGTTGGGCCCTAGCAGCCCGTAGATCACGCCCGCGGGAACCGTGAGGTCGAGATGGTCAACCGCTCGCAGTTTCACCCCACGCAGCCCGACCGGGAAATCCTTCACCAGCCGGCGCGTCTCCAGCGCGGGCGCCACCGCCGGGAATGGAGCGGCCGCGTCCACCTAGCGGATCACGAAGCCGCTGAACTGCGGCGCCCGGCTCGCCGCGGACCGTTCCACCTTCCGGATGTGGCCGTGCATCCGTTCGCCCACCGCGGCGAGAAACTCCTCCAGCGCCCCGGCCCGTCCCTCCGCCTCGAGGCGCACCCGGCCATCCGCTAGATTCTGCACGTAGCCGGCTACCTCGAACTCCCGCGCCACCTGCAGCACCGCGTGCCGGA
Organism: Opitutaceae bacterium; assembly: GCA_044370095.1. Classification (GTDB taxonomy): domain Bacteria; phylum Verrucomicrobiota; class Verrucomicrobiia; order Opitutales; family Opitutaceae; genus ER46. The sequence goes on from JBILWD010000330.1 coordinate 908, forward strand.
ACCCCACGCCCTGCACGTGGCCCGTGTAGTGCACTGTTTCGTGGAGAATTTCCGCCATCCGCGGCACCGTAAAACCCGCCGGCCCGGATTCAACCCGCAAACTCGCCGCCTTTTGGTTTGCGTCCCCCCGCCCCCGGGCCGACGGTCCCCTTCAAGCGATGAGTAACTCCGACTCCGGCGAAACGGGCGACGAGCACTGGGAAGAGCGCGGCGAGCTCGCCTGGAACGAGTTCGACTGGGAACGCTACCTGCGCGGCCAGGAAGGTGCCGTTACCCGTTACCTTCGCCTCTACGACGAGGCAGGCGAACGCCCGGACCGCATAGACCACGTCGCCGAACGGATGGACTGGGGCGCCGAGGACTGGACCTCCGAGGAGGGCGGTGAAGGGGGCGAGGAAGCGGCGGACGCCGATGACGAGGTCTACACCCTCCACAAGAATCCCATCTACATCGCCACGCGGGCGCTCTTCCTGAGCCTCACCCGCTCCTGGGAGACCCTGGCCGCCGAGGAAGGCTCGGTGCCGCAGGCGAACGCCGTGCGGCTGCTGGTGCGCCTACACCGCGCCGAGGCGGAAGCGGTCGAGGCGATCCACGCGCTCGACTTCGGGGATTACGCCTTGGCGGTGACCCTCTTCAAACGCGCCCTCGTGATCCTGAACGGCCTGCTCGCGGAGATGCAGGCACCGGCGCTCGCCTCAGGCCGCGCGGCCGCGTGGCGCGAGATGGCCCTCCCCCGCGTCTTCGATCTGCGGGAAATCTGGCTGCGGGTGATCGCAGAGTGCCGCGACGAGGTGGAGCGACTGGGCGACGACGAGTAAGCGGAAATCGGCCTTGCACTTTAGCGGCCCGCGGATTGCCTCGACCGCTTGGTTGACCGGAGAGATGGCTGAGTGGTCGAAAGCGGCGCTTTGCTAAAGCGTTGTAGGGGTTTAAATCCCTACCGAGGGTTCGAATCCCTCTCTCTCCGCCAGCCTCCGCCAAGCCTACGGCTGGGAGCCCCTGGCCGCCGTAGCCCAGCGGGCGAAGGAGGCCGATTCCAGAGTCTGACCGTCGTCAGCCGGGAGAAGGTGGAACGCCTCGCGGAGGCTGCGCGCCGTAGGCTCGGCGCAGGCGGGCAAGCAGGGTTGAACACCGGGTAGTCACGATCCGAGCAAGCACCTCCGCCAAGCCTACGGCTGGGAGCCCCTGGCCGCCAACTAGCGCCAGCCGGTGCGGGATGGACTGCGTCGCCGAGGCCACACGCAACCGACTCTGGGAAACCTGACCTTCGAACTGCAACCGCAGGGCCTCGGCACCCGCCTCGCGGAACTCTTCGGCGCGAAGGAAATCACGGTCGGTGACGCCGCCTTCGACGCGGCCTGGTTCATCCGCACCAACGCCCCAGAAACCTTCGGTGCCCTGCTGCTGTCCGAAATCCGGACCCGCTTCCTCGCCCTCCACAACGCAGGCGGCAAAGGCACGGTGGAATTGGCGGACGGCTGGCTCCGCTACGCCGAGGAAGGCCATTTCGGCCAAGAGAAGAGTGTCGCCAGGCTGGAACAGATTCTGCCTCGCCCTCGAGGACCTCGCTGACGCCGTCTAGGTCGGGCTGGGCTCCTGAGCCGAGTTAGGCGCTCCGCTCTCGATCCCCGCCGTGGCCTACGGCTTGATCATGTTCCTGACCGGCGGCCTGTTCGCCTGGCGGATCAATGCGCCGGCCGCGCCCGCCGTGGGGTGAGGGGCGAGGGTCTGCAACAATTCAGCGAAAATGCCTCCCGGCGAAGGTCCGGCCTGAACCGCTCTTTAGGTAGCGTTCGAAGGCCCGAGCGATTTTTTCGTCGGCAAAGGCAAGGTAACCCGTGAGGACCCACGGCCGTCCTCGGGCCGTCGAGGGATTCTGTCCCGCGTTGTGGCGGGCGATGCGCGCGCGCAGGTTATCCGTGAAGCCGGTATAATGGCGCCGGGGATCGACCGCGCTCTGCAGGAGGTAAACGTAGTGCACGCAGAGACCTCGAGCCGGCGGACCTTTCCTCGCGACGCCGGCGAAGCCCTAAACCGAGGGGTGGGCGGATTAGGCCGAGTGGAATTTCATTCCCCTCCAGCCTCCGCGAAGCGTTCCACCCTTTCCCGGCTGACGATTGTCAGCCTCTGGAGTCGGGCTCCCAGCCGTAGGCTTGGCGGAGGCTGGCGGAGAGGGTGGGATTCGAACCCACGGTACCCTTTCGGGCACGCCTGATTTCGAGTCAGGTACGATAGACCACTCTGCCACCTCTCCGGCGCAGAACCGCGGACGCTACGGGCCCTCGCCCCGAACGGAAGCCGAAAATGCTCCTCGCCTCACCGGTTGCCGTCCTGCCCCGCCCGCCCCGTCCCGCCGTTAGCCGGCAACTGGTGCGGCAGGAAAAAATAGTAGTTCATCAGCCACCAACTCCGCGACGGCCGGTACAGCAGCACCGGCACCCCCACCGCCCCAACCCCCGCCAGCACCGCCGCCACCTGCAACGACAACACCCCGTGATAAGCCAGCAACGCCAGCGGCAGCAGGTACACCACCAACGTCACCCCGTAGTTCAGCGACATCGACCCGAGGAAGAACCCCTCGTCATTCCCCCGCTCCAGCGCAAACCCGCACGCCGGACACTCCGGGTTCAGCCGGAACCGTGCGTCCGGCCGGAACAACGTGCGCCCCCCGCAATTCGGGCAACGGTTCGCGAGGCCGCGGGTGACGATCTGGAGCCGGGTGACCTTGAGCATAAAAAAACCGCCCCACTCTGGCGAGGGGGGCGGCGGGAAAACAACCCTGCTCTGCGGCTCAGGCGCCGAGCTGATACCGCACGAAACGGCGCACCTGAATATTCTCGCCGATCTTCGCGATCTGCTCGGTCACCATCTCCTTCACCGTCTTATCCGGCAGCTTCACGAACGGCTGATCCAGCAGGCACACGGTCGCGAAGTACTTGTCGAGCTTGCCCTCGACAATCTTCTGCGCCGCCGCGGGCGGCTTGCCCTGCACCTGCGAGGCCGC
>JBILWD010000003.1:0-32710 GCA_044370095.1 Opitutaceae bacterium
TGGATGGACGCGGGGGTGGCGTTTGGCAAGGTGCCCCGGGTGCTCCTGCGGTGGCACGACCTGCCGGGCCGGCTCTCGCGGCGGGATGCCCGCTACGCCCCCGAGGCGTTCTTCCGCCTGAAGGCCGAATGGATTGCCCGCTGGCTCCGGGCCCGGCCCGTCCTGGCGGCTCTTCCGCTCCTTGTTTGGGGCGCGGGTCGACCGACGCGGCTCCGCGCGGCGGCGCTCGCCGCACACGGGTTGCGCGTTACGGCCTACATTGACGTCGACCCCGCCAAGATCACGCCGGCGCTGGGCGGCTCCGGGCCGCCGGTGCTGGCGCCAACGGCCCTGCCGCCTCCGCGGGAGGCGTTCGTTCTCGCCTATGTCTCCTCGCCGGGCGCGCGGGACCTGATCGCCGCGGATCTCACGGCCCTCGGCTGGACCGAGGGCCGCGATTTCCTGTTGTGCGCCTAGGCGGCCGCGCGCGGCTCAGCGCAGCTCGCGGAGCAGGAAGGCGTAGGACAGCGCCTGCATCCGCGCGAGCTGGCGGTTGTCCGCGGCGCCGCCGTGGCCGCCCTCGATGTTCTCGTAGTACAGCACCGGGTGCCCCTGCTCCAGCATCCGCGCGGCCATCTTCCGGGCGTGGCCCGGGTGGACGCGGTCATCGCGGGTCGAGGTCGTGAGCAGTAGCCGCGGGTAGTTCACCCCGACGCGCAGGTTGTGGTAGGGCGAATAGCGGGCGATGTACGCCCATTCGTCGGCCTTGTCCGGGTCGCCGTACTCGGCCATCCACGACGCGCCGGCGAGCAGCCGATGGTAGCGTTGCATATCGAGCAGCGGGACCTGGCAGACGACGGCGCGGAACAGGTCGGGGCGCTGCACCATCACGGCGCCGACGAGCAGCCCGCCGTTGCTGCCGCCCTGGATGCCGAGGTGGCGCGGTGAGGTGACCTTGCGCCGCACGAGGTCCTCCGCGACCGCGATGAAGTCATCGTAGGCGCGCTGCCGCCGGTCCTTCAGGGCCGCCTGATGCCAGCCGGGGCCGAATTCGCCGCCGCCACGCAGGTTGGCGAGGACGAACACGCCGCCCTGCTCGAGCCACGCCGCTCCCATCCCCGCGCGGTGGTTCGGGGTCTGGGAGATCTGGAATCCCCCGTAACCGTAGAGCAGCGTCGGGTTGCGCCCGTCCGCGGCGAGGTCCTTCCGCGCCACCTGGAAGTACGGGATGCGCGTGCCGTCGGCGGAGACGGCCTCGTGCTGGGTGAACGCCAGCGGCGCGGCGGCAAAGAACGCGGGCAGCTGCCGCAGCAGCTCGGGCGCGCCCCCGCCGATCTCCCCGCGGAACAGGCTTGGCGGGGTCAGGAAATCGTCGGCCTGCAGCCAGAAGGCGTCCGAGTTGTCCTCCTCGCCGCTGGCCGTGGCGTGGCCGAATTCGACGCCCGGCAGCGGCGCGCGGTGCCAGCCGCCGCCCGGACGCGGTGTCGCCACGAGGATCCGGCTCCGCACGTTGACGAGCGTGTTGATCAGGATGTGGCCGCGGGTGGTGCTGTAGCCGGCGAGGGCCTCGCGCGGGCCGGGCGCGAAGAGGATCGCGAAGTCCCGGTCGCCGGCGAGGAAGCGTTCCCACGGCAGCGCGAGGAGCGCGCCCGCCGGGAATGTCCGTCCGCCGGTCGTCCAATCCTTGCGCAGCGTCACGAGCAGGTGCTCGCGCCACGTGCCCACGCGGACGTCCGCCGGCAGGTCGAGCCGCTCGAACTTCCCGTCGCGGCCGAGGAAGTGCTCCGCGGTGAAGAAGGTGGTGCCGCGCCGCGCGAACTCGCGGCGGAAGCCGGGTTCCTCGGTCGTGTAGACCGACGCGCTGACGTCGGTGACCTGGCCCTCGAAGACCAGCGGGGCCGCCGTCAGCGGCGTGCCGCGGCGCCAGAGGCGGGATTGCCGGGCGTAACCGGAATCGGTGAGGCTGCCGGGGCCGAAGTCGGTGCCGACGTAGAGGTGGTCGCGGTCCCGCCAGGCGACTTGGGTCTTCGCCTCGGGCAGGCGGAACCCGTCGGCCACGAACGTCTTCGCCACCGGATCGAATTCCCGCACGACGACCGCGTCGGCGCCGCCGCGCGACAGGCTGATCAGGCAGCGGTCAAGCTCCGGCTCGAGCCAACTCGAACCCTTCCAGACCCAGTTCTCCCCCTCGGCGCGCGCGAGGGCGTCGAGGTCGAGCACGGTTTCCCACGCGGGCTCCGCCTTGCGGTACTCCGCGAGGGTCGTCCGCCGCCAGAGGCCGCGCGGGTGGGCGGCGTCCTGCCAGAGGTTGTAGTAATGGTCGCCGCGGCGGGTGACGTAGGGGATGCGCGCGCGGGAATCGAGGATGCCGAGCAGCCGGTCGCGCAGGGGCGCGAATTCCAGGGCCGCCTCGAGTTCGCCCAGCGAGTGGGCGTTGCGCTCCCGGACCCAGGCGAGGGCGCGCTCGCCCTGGACCTCCTCCAGCCAGAGGTGGGGATCGTCGGGCGGGGTGGCCGCGGAGGCGGGCAGGATGGGCAGCACGAGGAGCGGGAGGAGGCGGGCGAGGGAGGGGGCGGGTCGGAGCATCGGCGGAGCGTGCGCGGGTCGCGGCGAAAGCCAAGCGCGGGTCGGGGTTGAGCTCCAACTCGGGAAAAATCTCGCCCGCCAAACGCACCGGGCCAGCATTCGTGCATCCCGCCGCCCCGTCCCTTTACCCGCATGAATCCGATCGACCGCCGCACCGCCCTGAAGCTCACCTTAGCCGGAGCTGGCTCTCTGGCCCTTCGCCCCGCCGCGCTCGGCGCCGCCGCCGCGGACGCCACGCTGCCGTTCGGCGCGGAATTCCCCACCCTCGATTCCCTCGCCACGGGCGAGTGGTGGAAGCGGACGCCCGCCGCCCCTGGCAAGGCGAAGGGTAAGGGGCAGGGCCAGCCGCCGCCCCCGCCGATGGACGTCCCGCGCGACCAGGTCGTCGCCTTCGCCCTCTACACCGTCCACCGGGGGGTGATGAAGCTCACCGCCCAGCTTTACCCGCTGAAGCCCGGCGAGGAACGCGTCGCCCGCCTTGAGGTGCAGCGCGCGGGCGCGTGGGTCGAGTTGGCCCGCTCCGAGGTGCTCTACCCCGGCTGGGACGCGCATTTCCGGGTGGAAAAGTGGGACTCCAGCCGCGACATCCCCTACCGCGTGCGCCACGGCGCGGCGGCCCGCTTCGAGGGCCTCATCCGCCGCGATCCCGTCGAGAAAGACGAGATCGTCGTGGCCAATATGTCCTGCAACTCGAGCCGCACCACCGGCCAGCGGCCCGAGATCATCGACACCCTGCGGGCGCAGAACCCCGACCTGCTCTTCTTCGCCGGCGACCAGACCTACCGGCACACCGAGCACACCGCCGGCTGGATCGAGTTCGGCCTGCAGTTCCGCGACGTGATGCGCGATCGCCCGACCATCACCATCCCGGACGACCACGACGTCGGCCACGGCAACCTCTGGGGCGAGAACGGCAAGCGCTCCACCATTCAGGGCGACGCGGACGGCGGCTACCGTTACCCGGTCGCCTACGTGAACCAGGTGCAGCGCCAGCAGACGTGGCACCTGCCCGACCCGCTGGATGCTGCGCCGGTCGACCGCGGCATCACCGTCTACTTCACTCGGCTTACGCTCGGCGGGGTAGACTTTGCCATCCTCGAGGACCGCAAGTTCAAGAGCGGTCCGGCCGGCAAGATCCCGCAGATGGGACCACGCCCGGACCACATCAACGACCCGTCCTACGACCCGAAGACGATCGACCTGCCTGGCCTCGAACTGCTGGGCAAGCGGCAGGAGGCTTTCCTCCGCGGCTGGACTCAGGACTGGACCGGCGCGCGGATGAAGGCCGTCCTATCAGCGACCGCCTTCTGCGGCGCCGTCCATATGCACGGTGGCCGCCAGTCGCGGCTCCTCGCGGACCTCGACTGCAACGGCTGGCCCCAGACCAAGCGCAACTTCGCCCTCGCGGAGATCCGCCGCGCGTGGGCCGTCCACCTGTGCGGCGACCAGCACCTCGCGGTGGTCGTCAAGAACGGCATTTCCGAGCATGGCGACGGCCCCTACGGCTTCACCGGCCCGGCCCTCGTGAACACGATCTACGGCCGCTGGTGGCATCCGCTCGACGAGAAGGCCGGCCCGAACCCGGTGCCCGGCAGCCCGTTGCCCTGGACCGGCGACTACAAGGATGGTTTGGGCAACCGCATCTCGATGCTCGCCTACGCCAATCCCGTCGATGTCACCGACGAGCGCCAGCGCGGCGACGGTCACGGCCTCGCGCGCTTCCGGAAGGCGAAACGCACCATCACCTTCGAGTGCTGGCCGCGCTTCGTGGACCTGCGCAAGGGTGACGCGGCGCAATACCCGGGCTGGCCGCTCACCGTCGCGATGGACGCCAACGACGGACGCAAGGTCCACGCCCGGCTGCCGGCCGTGCGGCTGGACGGCGTGGCCGAGCCGGTCGTGCAGGTCATCCACGAGGAGAGCGGCGAGATCCTCTACACCGTGCGGTCGGTGGAGGCGAGTTTCACGCCCCGCGTGTACGCGCCCGGCACCTACACGATCAAGGCGGGCCGCGACCGGCCGGACACCGTCGTGGCGCGCGGCGTGCGCGCGACCTGAGGCGCCCGCCCTCCGCGGCGCCCGCGGGGTCAGCCGGTCTCGTGCCGGAGGATCCCGAGGGCGCAGGTGGCGGCGGTGACGCAGCGGAGCACCAGCGGGCCGAGGGTCACGGGCGCAAACCCGGCGTCCGTCGCGGCGGCCATTTCCGCCGGGGTGAAGTCACCTTCCGGGCCGACCAGCCAGAGCGCGCTGTGCGGGGGCCTGCCGTGCGCCGCGCGGAAGTCGGCCAGCGCGGCGCGGAGCGGGTGGGCGCCGGGGTGCAGGCTGGCGATCAGCCGGAGTTCCACCGCGGGCGGGGCGGTGAGCAGGGCCGCCAGAGGGACCGGCGCCGGCACGGCCGGGACGAACGGGTTGCCGCACTGCTTGGCCGCCTCGATCGCCGTCGAGAGCCATTTCTCGCTCTTGCGCCCGGCCCGCTCGCCCTCGAGGTGTACCTCGGTGCGCGCGGTGAGCACGGGGAGCACCGCCGCTGCGCCCAGTTCCGTGGCCTGGCGCACGATGTCCTCCATCGCGCCGCCCTTGGGGATCGCTTGGGCCAGGGTCAGGGCGCAGGGCAGGGGCGGGGCGAGCCGCGTGGCGGTGACGCGCAGCACCGCGGCGCGGCGGTCGGGGGTGGCGACGGCACAGGTCCATTCGCGGCCGCGGCCGTCGAAGGCTGTGACGAGGTCGCCGGCGCGGGCGCGGTGGACGGTCACGAGATGGTGCGATTCCGCCTCGGCGAGCGTGAGCTCGGTCGCGGCGGCCGCGGCGTGCGGGCAATGGGCGCGGAGGTCGGGCACCGCGCGAGCTTCCCCGCGCCCGGCCGGGGCTCAACCGGGAATTTCGCGCTCAGTCGGCGCGCTCCAGATCCCGGAGCAGTGCCTCGAGTTGGCGGCGGCGCGGGCGCAGCCGGAAGCGCTCCTGCCACCACAGCGCCGCGAGCAGCGTGCCGGCGACGAGGGGCCAGCCCACGAAGGCGGGCCAGAGGATCTCGTCGCCGGCCTTGCCCGTGGCCCGCAATTGCCAGACCACGAGCGGGAGCAGCAGCAGGGTCGCGCCGAGGAGTCCGGCCGTCACTCGCAGGCCCGCGCGGGCCGTCGCGTTTTCGTCGAGCAGCCCGCGCACCGTGTCACCGATCGCTTCGCTTGCCTGCCCGGGGCCACGCTCGTGCCGGCGCATTTGGCGCGCGAGCAGGGCAAAGCCCGTCCATGGCACCGCGAGGAAAAGCAGGGAGGCCCAGTCGCGGGCGGGGTGGATCGTCGGTGTGCCCCCGCGGGGCCAGAGCTCGAGGGCCACCCGTGCGCTGAGGAGGAGCAGCGCGCCGAAGACAAGCGCGAGGAAGAGCCGCCGCGCGCGTTGGCGGCGACGCAGGTCGGCGAAGAGCCGTTCGCCGGCCGCGGCGAGGACGGCGGGAGGGGCGGTGTTGCCGGGGGAGCGCCACGCGCGTTCGAAGTCAGCGGAGTTCATGCGTCGTGTCCTGCAGCAGCTGGGTAAGGCGGTGGCGGAGGCGGGTGAGTTTCACGCCGACATGGTTTTCCGACAGGCCGTGGATCTCGGCGATGGCCGCGTAGCCCAGACCATCGAGGTGAAGCAGCAGGAGCGAGCGATCGACGGGTGGCAGCCGGCGGATCGCGGTGTAGATCGCGGCCAGGGCTTCGTCCTCGCCCGGGCGCGGCGGGGCGGGCGCGGGGGGCGGCTCGGCGGCGAAGCGTTCGAGTTGCCGGTGGTACGTCACGGCCCCGCGGCGCCAAGTGAGGGCGGCGTTGTGGGCGACGCGGTGGATGAAGGTCGAGGGTTTGCTGGCCCCGGCGAAGGCGGGCAGGGCCCGCCAGAGGGCAAGCAGCAGCTCCTGCATCAGGTCGTCCCGGTCGGCCCCCGTGGCGAATGCGTTCGCCACCCGGTGGAGGAGACCGGCGTGGTCCCGCAGCCAGGCGGCGAAGAGGGCGTGCTGTGCGGCGGGCGACATTTGGGCTCGGGGAATTAGATGCGGCTCGGGGCGTTTCCTTACAGCCGATTTGTCCTCGGGGCAGGGGATCCCGCCCGGAGCCGGCCGGGAATTTCGCGTCGACACCTCCCGGCCCGCGCCTACGTTTCGCCGGACGCTGGCCCGGATGGCGGAATTGGCAGACGCAGTGGACTCAAAATCCACCGCCCTCTAAAGGCTTGTGGGTTCGACCCCCACTCCGGGCACCAGCCTTCGCTCCTCCGCTGGGCGGACGAGCTTCGGCTGGCAGGCCGATGCCAGCGGCGTACGCCGGGCTGATTTTCGGAGCGAGGGCTGCTGGGCCGAAGGATCAGAGGCCCAGGCGGTGGGCGACCAGGGGTGGACTACCCATGACCTGAGGGGACGGCGCGGGATCCGGGGAGCGCGGAGGGAGCGACAAGGAGCCGGTGGAGTAGATAACGGCTGGTGCGGGTCGTCCCGCGGATCGACGGCGGCTTTACAGCCGCGGGATGGGGAAACACCGTCCCGGGCATGAAGGTCACCTACTACCTCGAGGTCACTTCCTCGTGGTGCTTCTGGGTCGAGCCCGCCTGGGCGGAGTTGAAGCGCCGTTACGCCGACCGCGTCGCCTTTGACTGGCGGATCGCGAGGATGCAGCCCGGGGACTGGCCGGTTTCCCGCGCGCAATGCGAGTGGTTCTACCGCCGCAGCGGGACGATCATGCGGTCCCCGTTCATGCTCAGCGCGGCGGGGTATGAGCCCCCCGGGGCGGGCGAATATCCCGCCGCCAGCTACGTGGCGGAGGCCGCGCGCGACTTTGGCTTCACCGGCGACGATATCCGCCTCGCCCTTGCCCACGCCATCGAACGCGACAGCCAGCCCGTCGGCCGGATGGGGGTCGCGGTGGCGGTCGCCGTGGCGGCCGGCGGGGGCAGGCTGGAGGCGGCGGCGCTGCGGACCGCGGCCGAATCCGCCGCCGTCGCCGCGCGCATCGAGGCGGGAACAAGCGCTTTCCTCGCCCATCAGGTCACGCAGCGCCCGGCCTTCGTCCTTGAGAGCCCGATCGGCGACAAGGCGGTATTCTCCGGGATAACAAAAATCGAACCGCTCGCGGCGACGCTCGACGCGATGCTCGCCGACAGCGCCGCTTACGCCTCCTACCGGGCGCATTTCGGGGAGCCGCCGGCAAGTTGAGGAGACGTTTGCTGCAAGAGCGGGAGATCGTTCCTCACGCGGACTTACTCGCGCACGACGGCTGCCTCACCGCACTCGCTGGGTCCAGAGCCGCGCCAGCGGGCCGGCCGCGAAGTTGGGGCGATCGAGGGTGAAGCACAGATGCTGCGCCTGCCCCGTCGACAGCTGAACCGTCATCCGGCGATCGCTGGGCTCCGCCCCGATGCGCGCGATGGCGGTGCGGCTGCGGAGGTTGGTCTCCCCGATGACGAAGATCACCCGCTCCACCTGTTCCAAGGCGTGACCGACCATCAGGGCCTTCATGGCGTGATTGGTCGTGCCGCCCCAATGGCGTCGCACCAGGAACGTCCAGCCGACCTCCACCTCACCCGCCGCCACCCGCGCGAGATCGTAGCGGGAGGAACCGATGATCGCGCCGGACCCGGGTTCGATCGCCACCAGCATGCCCGCGCTGGCGAGGCCTTCCGCGAAGAAGGCGCGGAATACCGGCTCGCGCCAGCGGTCATGCGCGGGGTGGCCCGCCCAGATGGCCGGATCACTGGCCGCGGCGAACAGTTCCGACCAATCCTCCGGCCTCGCCGGGCGGAGCTGCACGGCCGGATGGGTGAGGCTGGGCTGGCGATCGCGCATGGCAGGTTGGGGGTGAGTTTGCAGGACCCGGGGCGAACCGGGCAAGGACGGCGGGGCGAGGTTTCGCGTTGCGGCCCGCCGGCCGCGGGAACCACCGTTCGGCATGCCCGTCATTCATCTCGTCGAGGCATTCGCGACCGATCGCTGCGCCGCCAGCTCCCCGCGGCCAGGCAAGGATGAAGGATCGCGTCGAAGTCCGGTAGCAGCCGGTGCCTGGGCCGGCGGAAAGGTTCGACGCTCGCGGCGCCGGTCCGTACCGGTGCGGGGATGAGTTCCCCGACCCCGACCCTGCGCCGTGATTTCCTGAGGACGCTCGCCGCCGGTTCGGCCGTGCTGGCCGGTGCCCCGCGGTTGGCGGCGGCGACGCCGGCCTGGACCGTCGGCACGCTCAACCGCCCGTGGGTCAAGTGGAGCTGCGACGAGATGCTGGCCGGAGCCAAGGCGGCGGGATACGGCGTCCTCGGCCTACAGACCACTTCGCCGACCGACGCCTGGGTTGCCTCGGAGTCGCGCGACTATCTCGTGGCGCTCAAGGCCAAGCTGGCCGCCAGCGGCCTCCCAGTGATCCAGGGCCGGCTGCGTTCCCGGGAGGAGGCTGCCTTTGACGTGGCCGCGGCCGATCTCCGGGCCCAGATCGACCGGGCGCGGGAGCTCGGGATCGGCACGCTGATCAACACCGGCACGGGCAAGCCGGCGCTCTACGCGGCGTGGTACCGCTGCATGGCCCACGCGGCCGCCTACGGGGCGGACTACGGGGTGAAGATCGTCACCAAGCCCCACGGGGCCGTGACGGCGACCGCGGCGGACCTCCTGCGGTGCCTGGAGCAGGTGAACCACCCGAACTTCGGCGTCTGGTACGACCCGGGCAACATCCTGTATTACACCGGGCGGGACCCTTTGGCGGAGATGGAACCGTTGCTCCCGCACCTCACGGCTTTCACCGCGAAGGACTGCCTCGGGGAGAAGCAGGAGGTGATGATCCAGCTGGGGACCGGCCGGGTGGACTTCCCGGCGCTGTTCCGGCGGCTGAAGCAGGCGGGCTTCCGCGGGCCGGTGATGGTCGAGGGCGGCGCCGTCGGGGAAACGGCCGCCGTCACGACGCGGAACGCCCGGGCGAACCGGGAGTTCCTCGAGGGGATTCTCGCGCGCGGCTGAGCGGACGGGCCGCTCAGGCGGCCGCGGACTTGGGCCGGAAGACGAAGTACGTCCCGGCCAGCAGCACGGTGTAGATGCCCAGGAGCAGCGTGAAGGCGAAGAAGCGGAACATCCCGCCCATCGCCACGAGCTGCGGGTAGACGAAGTGCCCGATCGCCGCGGTGAGCGCGAGGCACGCCAGCACGAGGCCGATGGCGGGCCAACGCGCGCATTCGAGCCGGAAGAAGATGGTCGGCAGCGCGAACAGCGCCATCGCCCCGACGAGCGCGATCCAGAAGCCCTGGCCGGCCACCAGCAGCGCGGCGAGACCGATCCCGAGCGCGATCAGCACCGCGTTCCAGTCAAAGGCCTCCTGCTTCCCTTCGTGCACGTGGATGGCGGTGTCGATCTTGTGGTCCTTGGTTTCGCGGATGAAGATCCCGCCGACCACGAGGGTGATGAGCGCGATGGCGATCGGATAGATCAGGCCGGCGTAGATGGCGCCGCCGCCGAAGGCCTCGCTCGTGGCCTGGGAGGCGGCCACCGCGGTGGCGATCAGCGGCAGGAAGCCGCCGAACCAGCCGTTGCCCAGATGATAGGGCAGCGACATCGAGGTGTAGCGGATCTTGGTCGGGAACAGTTCCACCAAAAAGGCCGCGATCGGCCCGTAGACCATCGTGACGTAGATCACCTGCAGGAAGACCAGCGCGACGAGCATCGTCAGGTTGAACGCGGGTAGGTCCGCCCAGAGGATCGCGGTCTGACCCGGCGCGAGCAGCGGAGTGAAGTGCCGCATCGCCATGTAGATCGGGATGTACGTAAGGATCGCGAACAGGCAGCCCGTCAGCATCACCTTCTTACGGCCGATGCGGTCGGACAGGTGGCCGAAGACCAGGAACAGCGGCGTGCCCAGCGCGAGGGCAATGGTCAAAATCGCGTAGGCCGGGAGCCAGTGCAGCTTGAGGGTCGTCTGCAGGAAGGTCAGCGCGTAGAACTGTCCGGTGTACCAGATGACGCCCTGGCCGGCGGTCGCCCCGAAGAGGGCCAGCAGCACGTAGCGCAAGTTTACCGGGTTGGTGAAGCTCTCCTTCAGCGGGTTGGTCGAGGCGTGGCCTGTGCTCTTGAGCTTCGCGAACAGCGGGCTCTCCTGCATCTTCATCCGGATGTAGAGGCTCAGGCCGAGCAAAATGAACGACATCAGGAACGGGATGCGCCAGCCGTAGGCCTTGAACGCCTCCTCGCCCACGATCAGCCGCGTCGCGCCAATCACGCCCATGCTCAGGAAGAACCCAAGGGTCGCGGTGGTCTGGATGTAGGCCGTGTAGTAGCCGCGCCGGTGGTCCGGCACGTGTTCCGCCACGTAGGTGGCCGCCCCGCCGTACTCGCCGCCGAGCGCGAGGCCCTGCAGCAGGCGCAGGAGCACCAAAATGATCGTCGCCCACAGACCCCATTGCTCATACGTCGGGAGGAAGCCCACGAGGGTCGTCGCCAGCCCCATCGTCGCCATCGTGACGAGGAAGGTGTACTTCCGGCCGATCAGGTCGCCGAGGTGGCCGAAGACCAGCGCGCCCAGCGGGCGCACGCCGAAGCCCGCGCCGAAGGTGGCGAGGCTCGCCAGCAGTTGCGCGGTCTCGTTGCCCGGGGGGAAGAACTTGCTGCTGAAGAAGATCGCCAGGGCCCCGTACAGGTAGAAGTCGTACCACTCGAACAGGGTGCCGAGGGAGGAGGCCCAGATGACGCGCCGGAGCGTCTTCGGATCGGTCGAGGGGGAGGATTCGTTCATCGGTGGGAGGCGGGGGCGGCGTGGGGTGGTCCGGCGGGTCGGGCGCGGAGGGACTTCGGTACCCGAGCGCCGCCGAATGAGTCAACCCTGCGGGCAACTCATTTTCGGACGAGCCGGCCGCGAGCCGGAACGCGTGGGGAACGCGGGCCGTGCAGCGGCCGTCGGAGCAGGCCTAGAAGCGGCCGTTCAGGCCGGCGGTGACGGCCACGCCCGGGACGTTGGTGGACTGCATCCGGTCGCGGTAGCCCCGGTAGAAGGCCTCCGGTTCGTTGAACAGGTTCGAGACGTCGACGGTCAGGTTGAGGCCGGGCCGGTAGTGGTAGCTGACGCCGACGGTCGTGATCGTGCGCGAGAAGCGGTAGAGGTTCCGGGGCGAGCCGGGCGCGGTGAAGTTGGTGATGTAGGTGCCGACGTAGTTGACGCCGACGCGGGCGCCGAAGCTGCGGTGGCGCCACGCGAGCCCGAAGTTGCCGGTGCGGGGGATGAAGCCGGGGACGTCGCCCGTGCGGCGGGTCTCGGTGCCGCCAAAGTCCCCGCTGGTCTCGAGGAGGGTGTAATTCGCCGAGGCGCTGAGGCCGCGGAGCAGGCCGGGCAGGAAGGTGAACTGCTGCTGGTAGGTGAACTCCCAGCCGCGGACGAGGGCGGTGCCGGCGTTCGCGCGGGTGAGGAGGGTGAAGCCGGCGTACTCGCCGTTGAACCCGTTGGCGTTGCCGGTGCCCACCGTGCCCGCGTTCACGCCGTTGATGATGTAGTCCCGGATCCGCTTGTGGAACCAGCCGGCGGAGATCACGCCGGCCGGCTCGAAGTAATACTCGAGGGCGGCGTCCCAGTTCGCGGCCAGCTGGGGCAGCAGGCTGGGGTTGTTGATGGTGAGCGTCTGGGCGGGTTCATTAACCGTCTCGTTGGGCAGCAGGTTCGAGAGCGGCGGGCGCCCGAAGCTGGTCGACCAGCTCAGCCGCGCCTTCAGGTTGCGCGTGACGTCGTGGTTCAGGTGGAGGCTGGGGAAGGCCTTGGTGTACTCGCCGGCGAGCTCGCGGCGCGTGCTGGCGTAGTCGCGCTGCGCCGATCCGGCGGGGTCCGCGCGCTGCTGGGCGGCGGTGCTGCCGGTGCGTGCGCGCACCCAGCCGGAGCTGGCGGTCTCGGTGCGCTCGACCCGGACGCCGGCGATGAAGCCCGTGGCGCCGGTGCGGCCCTGCGTCATCAGGTAGCCGGAGGTGACGGTCTCGGCGACGTCGCGGCGGCCGACGTAGCGGTTGGACTCGAAGAAGTAGAGGTCCTCCTGCCAGAGTTCGGGCCGGGCGGGCGTGCGGGTGCTGATGAAGTCGGAGGATTCCCACTGGGGGATGCGGCGGCCGGTCTTGAGCTGGTCGTACATCACGAGGCCGGTCGCGGCGGGGAGGGCGGTGGTGCCGACATAGTTCCAGCGGCGGTCGCGGACGCGGTCCTGGGCGGAGTTCTCGCGCCACTGGAACCCCGTCTTCAGGAAAACGGGGGAGCGGAGCGGGAGCTGGTAGCGCGCGTTGGCGTGGAGCTCGGCGACCTCGCGGTCGTTGTCCGCGTTGGCGTTGGTGAGGGCGTTCGCCGGGGCGGGGCGGTAATTGGCCGGATTGGTGAAGTCGGGCCCCTCGGTCTGGAGGAAGCGGGGGTGTAGGTCGGACTGGGTGCGGTCGAGGATCCAGCCGACGCCGGTGATCTGGTTGACGAGGACGCCGCCCTTGCCGTTGCCGCGGTTGACGTGCGTCTGGTTGAAGCCCGCCTTGTAATCGATCTGCCAGCGGTCGAACTCGTGCTCGACCCCGAAGTCGACGTTGCGCATCCGCACGAAGACGTTGTTCGGTCCGGTCATCGTCAGGCTGATGGTCGAGCCGGGCGCGGCGCGGACCTGCGTGATGCGGTCGGTGTAGCCCGGCAGGATGCCGGCGGTGCCGGTGGTGCCGACGCTCTGCGTCGTGAAGGCGCGCGTCTCGTAGCGACGCCGGAACTTCTCGTTGTTGTCGTTGGCGAGGGTGTTGAGGGTGAGCTTGGTGGTGGGCGAGAGGCGGTAGTCGGCCTTCACGTTGAGGCTGACCTGCGTGTGCGGGTTGTACGTGTCCACCGTCCGGTAGTCCCAGACGTAGGCGGGCGAGGCCGCGGTGTTCTGGAAGTCGCGGCTGGAGAGGAACCACCCGGTCGCGTGCTCGCTGTAGAAGAGGTTGGCCGCGATGCCGAGGTTGCGGTCGCCGCCGAGGACGCTGAACACCTCCTGGTAACCGAGGTTGAAGAGCGGGTGGTAGCGGTGCTCCTCGCGCAGCGGGATCTGCGTGGTGAAGGACGGAGCGAAGCGGGTCGAGAAATTGTAGGTGACGCGGCGCTGCTCGCGCATGCTGAGCGGGGAACGGCTCTTCAGGTTGAGGGTGCCGCCGAGCGAATCCGCGCTCTTGTCGGGCGTGTGCCCCTTGGTGAGCTCCATCTGATCGAACATCGCGCTGTTGTAGACGTGCAGCTGCGTGGCGCGGCCCATGCCGTCGTCGCGGCTGGTGAGGAGCACGCCGTCCATCGTGACGGTGTTCAGCCCGGGCTGGATGCCGCGGATGGTGAAGCCGGCGACGAGGCCGGCCTCGTTGAGGTTGCCGGCGACGCCCGGCAGGAAGAGCGCGACCTCGCTGGCGCTCATGTTCGGGAGCGTGCCGAAGGCGTCCATCGCGACGACGTTCTTCACGTTGCCCGCGTTGCGCTGCACCGTGATGGCGGCCGCGCCGCCCTCGCGCTCGCCGGTGACCTTGAAGGCGTCCAGTTGGTAGATCGCCGTCGTCAGGTCGAAGTTGCGGGTGACGCGTTCGCCGGCCCGGGCCGTCACCGGGTGGCGCTGCGGATCGAGGCCGGTGTAGGTGGCGACCACCTCGTGGGTGCCGGGCGGCACGCCGGTGAGTTGGTAGCGGCCGGTGAGGTCCGTGAGGGTGGACAGGCCGAGGGGCGGCACCTCGATGCGCGCGCCTTCGAGGAGGTTGCCGGTGGCGACGTTGCTCACGACGCCGGTGATCACGCCGGTTGGCGCGGCGCCGGAGGCGGGGCGCGTCGCGGCGGCAAGGCAGGCGAGGGCGAGGAGGGAGGACAGGAGACGGGGCATGGGGAGAAAGCGCGGGAGGCGGCGGGACGCCTGGCCTTCCGACGGGGTGCCGGAGAAATGCCCGTCGGGCCGGAGTTTGCCAAGGCTGGATTCGGCGGACGCGGCCGGCGGTCGCCTTGGCGCGGAGGCGCGGCGATGCGGTGACGCTTTCCGATCTGGGAGGACGTGACGAAGCGCTCGGTTCGGTGGGGCGCCGCCGGTCCTGGCAATTAGGTTAAATGCAACAACAACAAGCGATTAGGGGTTAATGGGGCGGGCAAAAAGCGGGGTGGGCTGCGCGGCGCGGACGCTTCGCTGATCCCAAAGATTACGTAAATTCATACCCGCGCGTTTTTTAGCCTGTTACGGAAACAGCGGGTAGGCTCCCGTCGTCCCTTGTCCTGATATGTGCCGTCATCTTGCACTTGGCCTCCGGTTGCTCCTGCTGCCGCTTTCGTGCGCGGTCCTGCGGGCGCAGGAGGTGCGCGTGCGCCCGGCCCCCCGGGTGGAGATGCCGCAGGAGGTCGACAGCAATAGTCCGGCCTTCTGGCGGGACGGGCGCCTGTTCTGGTTTGGCTCACACGGGCGGCCGTGGCTGAGCGAAGGCCCGAGCCAATTCGGTCCGTGGGTGACGCGGGAGGTGGACCTCGTCACCGCGAACGCTTGGCCGCACTGGCTCGAGTCCGTGTGGCCCGAGACCGACGACCTGGTGTGGGGCTGGTACCACACGGAGCCGGTGGGGATGTTTCCCAACTCGACGCTGACGGCCCCCAAGATCGGCGCGGTGATCTCGACCGACGGCGGCCGGACCTTGCGCGATCTGGGCCTGATTTTGGATGCCGGTGACCCGCCGGACCGTTGGGCGATGAACGGGTACTTCGCGGGCGGCCACGGCGATTTCTCGGTGCTGCCGGATCGGGAGCGGAAGTACTTCTATTTCTTCTTCGACAATTACGCGGGTCCGGCGGCCGGGCAGGGGGTGTGCATCGCGCGGATGGCGTGGGAGGACCGGGCCAATCCGGTGGGCAAGGTCTGGAAGTACCACGACGGCGCGTGGAATGAGGCGGGCGTCGGCGGCAGGGTGACCCCGATCCTGCCGGTGACGCGCCGGTGGCAGATGCGGGATCCGGACGCGTTCTGGGGGCCGTCCGTCCACTGGAACACCGAGCTCAACCTATACGTGATGCTGCTGAATCGCGCCCAGGGGGAACCGGGTTGGTCGCAGGAGGGCGTCTATGTGTCGTTCTCGCCGGACCTCAGCCGGCCCGAGCTCTGGACGACCCCGCGCAAGCTCATCGACAAGGCGGAGTTCCCGGGCTGGTACTTTTTTTATCCGCAGGTGATGGGACTCGGGCCGGGGGAGACGGACCGGGAGGCGGGGTCGCGGGCCCGGCTCTACGTCGGCGGCATTTCGGAGTGGGAGCTGGAGTTTGTCGCGCCGCCCCGGGCGCCCTTCAACGTGCAGGCGTCCGCCGCTGGTTCGGCGACCGTGCTGGCGGGCCGGCCCGTCACGCTGACGGTCGCTGCCGGGGGCACGGCGCCCTTCAGCTATCAATGGTTCCGGGATGGCGCGGAGGTCCCCGGCGCCACGCGGGCGGAACTGGTGTTGCCGGCGGTCACGGCGGCGAACGTGGGTGCGTACTGGGCCCGGGTGAGCAACGCCCTCGGCCGCACCGAGAGTTCCCGGGTGGAGGTCGCGCTGGTGCCTCCGCCGCCGCCGCCCGCGCCGATCACGAACGTGGCGGTGCGCGCGTGGCTGCGGTCGGCCGAGGTGTCGCTGACCCTCGGGGTCGTGGCCACCGGGGAGGAGACGCGGCCGTTGCTGGTGCGGGCGGTGGGGCCCGCGCTCGCGGCTTTTGGCATCGAGGAGGCGGCGCCGGATCCGCGCCTTGAGGCGCGGGACGGGCAGGGTCGGGGGCTCGGCAGCAACGACGACTGGTCGCCGGCGTTGGCCAGGGAATTCGCCGCGGCGGGCGCGTTTCCGCTCCCGGAGGGCAGCGCGGACGCGGCGCTCTCGGCCGCGGTGCGACCGGGATCGAGCACCTTCCAGATGCACGGTGGCGGGGCGGGCGTGGTCCTGGCGGAATTGTACGACGTCGCGGCCGGCCTCGGCGGGCGGCTGGTGAACCTCTCCGCCCGCGCCCGCGCCGATGCGGGTGAGCACGGCTTGATCGTTGGTTTCGCGATGGGCTCCGGCCTGCCGCGGCGCCTGCTCCTGCGGGTGCTCGGTCCGCAGTTGGCCGCGTACGGCGTCGAGGAGGTGCTTGCGGATCCTCGCCTCGAGGTATTCACCGGCGAAGGGGAACGCGTGGCCGCGAACGACGATTGGGATCCGGCGCTCGCCGCAGTGATGCAGCGCGCCGGCGCGCCGGCCCTGGCTCTGGGGAGCCGCGACGCCGCCCTCGTCCTCACCGTGGCCCCGGGTCGGCGTTATACCGTCGCGGTTCGCGGGGCTGAGGTGGCTGCCGGCGAGGTCGTGGTCGAGCTGTACGAGCTCCCCTGACGGGGCTCGGCCGCGGGTTCAGGGCGCCGCCCCCAGCTCGAGATCCGAGAGTCGGAAGGCGAGCGCGCGGGGATCGGTGCCTTTGCGCTGCGCCGGCTGGTCCGTGCTGAAGACGAGGATGCTCTCCCCCGGCGGTAGCGCGGTGCCGAATCGCACCTCGGTCGCGCCGCGGGCCGCGAGCGGCCCGCCCCACAGCAGCCGCTCCCCGAGCGTGACGCGCAGGGCGCGCTCCCCCTCGACCGGGTGCGCCTGGGCGCGGAACGAAAGGCGGATTTCCCCGGCGGAGTCGTTGCGCACGCGCAGCTCGGCGCGCCCGGCCGTCCACCGCCAGCGATGGCCGTCGAGCGTCTCCGGGCCGTGCCAGCCGGGCCCCGGGCGCGCGTGCACGGAGCCCTCGAGGACGGGATCGGCGCGCAGGGTGTGGAACTCGACTGGGGGCCGGAACTCCTGCACCGCCGCGAGGACGCCGAGGTTGCCGGCGATCAGCACCGGGAGCCAGCGCCCGCCGGCGGGCACGAGCAGGTTGAAGGCGAGGGTCATCGGCAGCAGCACGCGCGTCGCGGCTCCCGGGTAGCCTTCCCAGACCGGCGTCGACAGGAAGAGCAGCAGGCCGGCGAACGTGGCCCCGACCCGCCACCAGCGGTCCTCCGGGCGCCTGCGCAGGAGGAAGAAGCCCGCCTGCACGACGAGCCCGAGCACGGCGGCGAGGGTGGTCCAAGCGAGCGGCGCGGGTTCGGGGCCGCGGAGGTCGCCCGCGATGGCGCCGAACTTCTCGCCCAGGCCGGCGAGCGGCAGGGTGAAGTTGCCCAGCCCCGGATCCTCGGCCGGCCCGAACCGCACCCGTACGTACGCCATCCAGAGCAGCAGCGGTAGCAGCACGAGTAACGCCTGCCCGGCCGCGGGCAGCCAAGTGCGGGGCGCCCGCGGCGAGAACGTCAGGCCGGAGGCCGCGAGCAGTCCGGTCTCCTTGGCGAGGCCGCCCAGCGCGAGCGCCGTGCCGCCGAGGACCGGGCGGCCGTGGGCGAGGGCGCGGACTCCGAGCGCCGCCAGCAGGAGCGCGGGGCCGTCCACGAGAGCGTGGCTGACGCTCATACAGAGCCCGTGGGAGAACATCACGCCCGCCCAGCGGAGGACGCCGGTGAAGCTCGGAGGCGCGAGCCAGCGCCAGAGCAGCGTCGCGAGCACCAGCCAGCTAGCGACGTTGAGTAGCGCGTAGGCTTGCACGATCCACGCCGGGCGCCCGAGGCCCGCGGCCCACGCCACCCAGCTCAACAGGATGCGGCGCGCGCGATAAGGCAGGTTATCGATGGCCTTGAGCAGTTCCGGGTTATCGAGCGCCGGGTGCAGCGCGAGTTGCACGTAGTAGGCCCCGTCGTAGCCGGCGGAGCCCTCGTACACGTGGTGCGGCACCTGCCGCAGCGCCGCCACTTTGGAGTCGTTGAGGATGTCCCCGATGGACAGCAGGCTCGAGAAACCGGTACCCGGCTGGTGGAACCGCGCTACGGCAAGGAGGAACAGGGCGATGCCGGCGAGCACGAGCACCCGTGGCCGGAAGCGGAAGGTTCGGGCAATCCAGCTTCTGGCGGAACTGGCCGGCGGCGTCACGGCCAGCGGCCTCCCGGGCGCCGGCGGGCGGAACGACGCGGTCCCTGCGGGCGCTTGTCTTCCAGGTTGCTCACGAAAGTGCGCCGGATCACAAAACCCGCTCGCCGCATGTCAAATCCGAAGCCCCCCCCGATTCGCCGCGCGCGGTGGTTCGCGGTCGCGCTGCTCGCCCTACTCGCGGGCTACGGCGTCTGGCTGGGGACGCGGGTCGTGGTGGTGGCGGGCGGGGCGGATTCCTCTGGCTACCTCAACAGCGCGCGGTTGCTGGCGGCGGGGCAGGCCTTCACGCCGCTGCAGGTGCCCGCCGAGTTCGGGGGGCCGGGCGCGGTGCCGCCGATCCATTTCACGCCGGTCGGTTTCTTCCCGCGGGGCGGGCACCCCGGGGACCTGGTGCCAACGTATCCCTCGGGCCTGCCGCTGCAGTTCGCGGCGGCCTCCCGGCTGTTTGGCTGGACCGCCGGCCCGCTCCTCGTACTGGTGGCCGCGGCGCTGGGCGCGGTCGCGTTGACTTACCGGGTGGGCCGCGAGCTCGGGCTGGCCCCGGTCCTGGCCGCGACCGGCGCGACGCTCCTCGCGGTGAGTCCGGTCTTTATTTTCACCTCGCTGCAACCGCTCAGCGACACCGTGGCCACGACTTGGGTGCTCGCCGCCGCCTGGGCCGCGTTGCGCGCGCAGGTCCACCGGGGCTGGGCGCTGGTGGCCGGGGCGGCCTTCGCGTTGGCGGTGCTGGTGCGCCCGACCAATCTCCTGCTCGGTCCCGCGGTGGCCCTGCTGATCGGGCGGGATTGTCGGCGCCTGCTCTGGTTGGTCGCCGGTGGACTCCCGGGCGCGGCGTGGCTCGCGGGTTACCAGCACGCGCTCTATGGGCACGCGCTTGCCTCGGGCTACGGGGACATCTTCGCGGCCTTCGGCTGGCAGTACGGGGGGCCCACCGCGCGCCACTTTGGCGTGTGGCTCGCGCGGCTCCTGCCCCTGGTCCTGCTCGTGCTGCCGCTCGTCGCCCTCGCGCATCCCACCACCCGGGGCTGGAGGGTCTCGGCCCTGGTGCTCGGTGCGGCCACGCTGATTGGCTGTTACCTGTTCTATGAGGTCTCGCACGAGGTTTGGTGGTGCCTGCGCTTCATTTTGCCCGCGCTGCCGCTACTGGTGCTGGCCGGGTTGCTCGGCGTCGAGGCACTCGCGCGGGGTCCGGGCCAGCGCTGGCCCCGCGGCTTCCGGCCGGCGGCGGCGCTCGTCCTGCTGCTCTGGGGGCTGGGCGCGGCCGGGTACTGGCACCGGCGGCTTGAGCCGCTGCAGGTCCGGCCGCAGGAACTCGCTTACGCCACGGGCGCCGCCGCGGCGCGGGAACTCTTCCCGGCCGGCGCGCTCGTGGTCTGCCAGGCGTTCAGTGGCAACCTGCTCTTCCACACCGGGCATCCGGTCCTGCGCTGGGACCAGGTTTCGCCGGAGGATTTCGCCCGCTACGCGCGCCTCGCCGCCAGCGCCGGCCGGCCGGTCCGCGCCCTGCTGTTTGAGGCGGAGCGGGCCGATGCCTTCCGCCGCTGCCCGGGGCCGTGGCGCGAGGTTGCCCGCCGTGGCCAGGTGGGGCTCTGGGAACTCGGGCCCTTGACGGCGCCCGCGGCCAGCCCGTGACTTCCCCGCCGTGCCTGCCCCGCTCCTGCTCGATCTCAGCCACACTTGCCACACGCGGGCGCGCACGGGCATCCAGCGGGTGAGCCGCGCCCTCCGGCGTGAACTCGGCGCCGCGGCGCAGCCCGTGACCCACGACCCGTACGCGGGTGTCTGGCGGCCACTCGCGCTCTGGGAGGAGGCCAACCTGACCGCCCCCGGATCCGCCGGGCGCCGCGGGGCGCGCTGGCCCTGGTCCGCCCGGGCGCGGGGCTGGCTCGCGGCGGCGCTGCGCGCGGGGCGCCCGCCGACGATCGAGCGGCTGCGCCCCAATGCCGGTCTGCTGGTGCCGGAGGTTTTTTCCCCTGCGGTGGCGGCGGCGCTGCCCGGGTTGCTCGCGGCCGCCGACGGGCCCGCCGTGGCGGTGTTCCACGATGCGATCGCGTTGCAGCACCCGGAGCTCAGCCCTCCCGGCACGGTGGCGCGTTTCCCGGCCTACCTTCTCGAGTTGCTTTCGTTCGATGGCGTGGCCGCCGTCTCGGAGGCGTCGCGCGACGCGTTGTGCGCCTACTGGGCTTGGCAGGGGATCCGCGACCATCCTCCGGTGGTGGCGATCCCGCTTGGGGTGGAGGTGCCAGCGGCGGTGCCAGTGGAGGCCGCGCGCGTTGGCCCTCCGGAGGTGCTGTGCGTGGGCAGCCTGGAAGGACGCAAGAATCACCTCGCCTTGCTGGAGGCCGCGGAGCGCCTGTGGCGGGAGGGTGTGGCGTTCCGGCTGCGGCTGATCGGCATCGTCCAGCCCGCGACCGGCGCCGCGGCCGCGCGGCGGGTGGCGGAGTTGCAGGCGGCCGGCTTCCCGCTGCTTCACGAGCCTGGCGCGGGTGATGCGGCGGTGGCGGCGGCCTACGCGGCCTGCGCGTTCACCGTGTACCCGTCGCGCGTCGAGGGCTTCGGCCTGCCGGTGCTGGAGAGCCTCGCGCACGGCAAGCCCTGCGTCTGCGCGGGCCGGGGCGCGCTGGGGGAGACGGCGCGGGGCGGGGGCTGCCTCGCCCTCGACGACCCGGGGCCGGAGGCGCTGGCGGCGGGGCTACGACGGTTGCTGACGGATTCCTCCGCGTTGGCGGCGTTGGCCGCAGCCGCGCGCGCGCGGCCGATCCGGCGCTGGGCCGATCACGCGGCGGAGCTCGTCGCGTGGCAGGGCGGCCTGGCGCGCCGGCGCCGGGACCGGCTGCCTTTCCGTTTGCCTTAGCCCCCGGTGGCTCCCACCGTCCCGACGCCTATGCCCTTGTCGTTCTTCAGCAAGTCCCGGAAGGCGATGCTCGCGCGCTGCCGCGAAGACTACGCCACCAAGATGCGCCTGAAGTACGCGCCTTACTACCACGCGATGGAGTCGCAGACCGGCACGAATGTGCGCCTCGACGGCCGCGATATGATTATGCTGTCGAGCAACGACTACCTCGGGCTGTCGTTCCATCCCAAGGTGATCGAGGCGGGCCGGGCCGCGATGCTCCGCTGGGGCACCAGCACGACAGGCGCGCGCACTTCCAACGGCTCGCGCGCCTACCACGTCGAGTTGGAGGAGCGCCTGGCCTCGTTCCTCGGCCGCCAGGCCTGCCATATCCACTCTGCCGGATACCTGTCGTGCTTGGCGAGTGTCGCCGCCTTCGCCCAGAAGGGGGACGTCATCCTCGCGGACAAGAATATCCATTCTTGCCTCTGGGACGGGATCCGCCTGTCGATGGCGACGGTGGAGCGTTTCTCCCACAATAGTCCGTCGGACCTGCGGGAGGTGCTGGGTGCGGTGAACGCGGAGGCCGCGAAGATGCTGGTCATCGAGGGCGTTTATTCGATGGAGGGCCACGTCGCGCGCTTGCCGGAGCTCAGCGAGATCGCGGAGGCGCACGGGTGCTTCACGGTGCTCGACGATGCGCACGGCTTCGGCGTGCTGGGCCGGCAGGGGCGGGGGACGGCGGACCATTTCGGGCTCACGGACAAGGTCGATCTCGTCTGCGGCAGTATGTCGAAATCGCTGGCGAGCACCGGCGGGTTCATCGCGTCTTCGCGGGAGGTGATCGATTACCTGCGCACCAACTCCAAGCAGACGATCTTCTCGGCGGCGATCAGTCCGGGGCAGGCCGGCTGCGCCCAGGCCTCGCTTGAGCTGATGCAGCAGGAGCCGCAGCACCTAGAGCGGCTGTGGGCCAACACCCGGAAGTACCGGGCGATGCTCAAGTCGCTCGGGTTGGACACGTGGGAAAGCGATACCCCGGCGGTGCCGATCGTGCTGGGGTCGAAGGAGCGGGTTTACCTGTTCTGGAAGGCCCTGCTCGAGAAGGGTGTGTTCACCGTGATGTCGATCGCGCCCGCGGTCCCGGCGGGCAAGGACCTGATCCGCACGGCGGTCTCGGCGATGCACACGGACGAGCAGTTTGACCGCATCGCGGAGGCGATGAGCTACGCGGTGAAGCGGCTCTGACGCGACCGCGGCGCTGGTGCCCCCGCCCGGACTTGAACCGGGATAGGCGGTTTAGGAAACCGCTGCTCTATCCAGTTGAGCTACGGGGACCGGCGTCGACCCGCGGACGGTTCCGTCCCGTGGGCCGGGCGCAGTAGGACCCGGGGCCGGGATGACTTCAAGGCCGGAGGTCCGCCGAAGCCGCGGGCAGCGTGCGCAGCCGAAGGCCCCGGATGGCCCCGGTGGTCATATAGGTTGCGACGCCCAGGGGCAGCGAGCGGTAGGTCGGGCCCGGGCGCAGGCTCAGCGCCTTCCCGGCCAGGGCTAGGTCGACCACAGTAGCGTCGTCGATCCACGCGCGCAGCCGTTCCGGGGTGACCTGCAGCCGGATCCGGTACCAGCGGCCGTCGGCAAACTCCATCTCCCGCGCGGTCTCGTTCTCGGCGGCGTCCACGCGGTCCACCCGCGAGATCCCGACCACCGTGCCGCCCCAGCCGCCCACGACGAGCGAGCACGCCTCGCGGCCGACGGGGAAAGTGAGTCCGCAGAAGAAATCCCCGCCCTCGACGCGCATCGCTTCGAGTTCGATCTCGTAGTTCTGGCGCGGCAGCTCCGCCCCGCGGGTCCAGGTGATGCCCGTAGCCGTGGTCCCGCGCTGGAGGAGGATCGCCGGGCCGCCGCCGCGGAAGTCCGGCTCAACGCGGACCGCACCCTCGGCGTCGAAGCCGGAGGGCACCCAGCCGGCGAGGGAGCGGCCGTCGAAGAGCGGGCTCCAGCCGGCGGGATCGGGCGACGGCGTGCAGCCGGCGGCGAGCAGGAGCGCGGCGGCGAGGAACGGGCGCAGGCGGGGCATCGGCGAAGGCAACGCGGAGGGCCCGCGGCCGCAATCGCTCCGGATCAGAACGTGCCGCGCACTCCGAAGGTCCAGAGCGAGCCGTAGTCGATCCGGTTGCGGAATCGGGCGGGGCCGGGGGTCTGCGGGCCGTAGATCAGTTGGTCGTCGGTGACGTTGGTCAGGTTGCGGAGGCTCCCGAACACGGCGAGGCGGCGCGAGAAGACCCATTCCGCCTGGGCGTCGAGGGTCACGCGGGACGGAATCCAGGTGTAGGTGTCGGGGCCGATGCTGGCGCCGGAGGTGAGGGCGCCGCGGCGCTCGCCGCGGTAGTTCCAGTTGGCGCGCACGGAATACTGCGGCCGCGTGAGGCTGACGCCCCAGCTGCCACTGCGTGGGAAGAAGTTGAAACCGGAGTTGCCCACCGGCTGGCCGGTGCGGCGCTGCGAGGTGACGTTTGCGAACACCTGCACGCCGCGTGCCCAGCCGGGCAAGAACGTGAGGGCCTGTTTGTAGTTCAGGCTGGAGCCTTCCATCCGCACCGTGCCGGGGACGTTGTACTGCGTCTCGACGTCGAAGGGGCCGTACAGGTTTGGATCGAGGTCATAGAGGTCGAGGAACGCGGGCGTCGCCGGGGCGCGGATCGCGCCGAAGAAGTTGGTGAAGTCGCGGCGGAAGGCGTTGAACGAGAGCTGGCCCACGCCGCTGAAGTAGTACTCGAGCCGCAGGTTCAGGGTGTCGGCGCTCCAGGCCTTGATGCCCACGTTGTTCACCACGATCCGGTTGGCGGCGCTCGGGATGGATTCGGCGTCGGGCAGGGTGACCCCGCCGGCGTACTGGTTGAAGTCGGGCCGCCCCACCGAGCGGTAGACGGCCGCGCGGGCGATCAGGTTCTCGCGGAGCTGGTAGCTGACGTTCAGGCTGGGGAAGAGGCGCAGGTACTCCTTTTCGGCCCGGGCACCGCGCTCGAGGAAGGTGAGCTGCGAGACGCCGAGGGCGTTGCTCGCGGGAACGATGGGCACGGGCAGCCCGTTGGCGCCGCGGATGACCCGGCCGGCCGCGTCGCGCTGGTAGTTGCGCGTCGGATCCGTTAGCGGTCCCTGGGCCTGGATGTTCGTCTGTTCCGCGCGCACGCCGCCCGTCAGGCGCAGGCGCCGGTCGAGCAGGCTGGCGTCGCCGCGCAGGTAGGCGGACGAGACCAGTTCCTCGGCCCACTTGGAGGAGGAGACGATGGAGCGGTAGTCGTTGTTGAGGTTGAGGGAGTACTGGTTCGGGTTGGCCTGGTAGTGCTCCCGCGCGAGGGCGTTGCTGATGCCCTGGATCGCGGGCAGCCCGTAGGCGCCGCGGGCGGCGTAGATGGGATCGAGGAACGGGGCCGCGCTCTCGTCGGTGGCCGCGTTGCCGTCGGGGCCGAGGAAGGTCCAGCCCGAGTTCCGGTTGCGGTTGTCGCGCTGGGACTGGCGCACGTGGACGCCGGCCTTGACGCGCAGGGGCAGGCGACCGGGGAGATCGCGGCCGGCGTTCGCGTAGAAGGTGCGCTGGGTGTCGCTGGTGTCGTTCTGGATCGCGGTGGCGGTGTTGTAGCTCTTGCCGGTGATGGCGAAGGGGTCGACGGGGGCGCCGGCGGCGTCCAGCACGGTGATGCGCTCGGGCCGGTCGGGAAGCATTCCGGCGAAGGTGATCGTCAGGTTGCGGCGGAAGCCGGTGGTGTTGTTGAAGAGGCCCTTGTCGATGTCGCGGTTCCGATTCGTGGAGAGCGAGAGCCCGAGGCCGGCGTCGGCGCGCCAGACGGGGCCGTCATGGCGCCAGACGATCGTGGGGGTGGAGGTGCGGTTGTGGCGGTCGCGGATCAGGTTGGTGAGCTGCAGTTCGCCCTGGCCGGGGGCGCTGCGGGTAGCGGCCACGGAGAACTCGCCGGGGAGCACGCGGTTCAGCGCGAAGGTGAGGCCCTGGTTGGAGGCGTAGAGGTGGAAGTAGGAGAACTGGTAGCCGACGGAGAGGCGGTCGTTGCGCGAGAGGCGGAAGTCGAGTGTCACGCCGAGGGCGTTGCGCGTGGTGACCTTGGTGCCGTCGCGGTAGAGGTAGGACGTCAGGTAGGGAACGTCGGGGGTGGTGTGGGGGAAGGTGGTCCCGTTGGTGGCCGCGCTGGTGCCGCGCCAGGTGGTCTGCGTGAGGGGTTCCGGCGAGAAGTTGGTCGAGGTGCCTCCGGAGAGGGCGAGGCCGAAGCGGCGGGAGAGCGGTGCCACGTAGCTGAAGTCAAAGCCGGGATCCACCTTGCGCGAGGGCTGGAGGCGAGGCCCCGGGGTACGCTGCAGGTCGTGCTCGGTGCTGCGCATCACCACGAAGGCGGTGGCGTTGAACACGGGCCGCACCCGTTCGAAGGCGCTGCGGGGCACGAGGTTCACGAGGCCCGCGAGGGCGGCGCCGGGGGACTCCGGGGTGGGGGAGTACTCCACCTCCACGCGGGAGAGGTTGTTGACCGACATCATGTCCATCGCGACGCCGCGGCCGGTGTTGGTGTCGCCGACGCCCGCGCTGGCCACGCTGAAGCCGTCGAGGGTGATGGGCACGTTGGCCGCCGGCACGCCGTTGATGGAGACGTCGCGGGCGTTGCCGCCGCCGCTCTCGATCGTGATCCCGGGGAGGAATTTCAGGAAATCGGCCGCGTTGCCCTCGGCGACGAAGCCGAACTCATCCGTCGAGAGCACGTTCTTGATGTTCGGGGCGAAGCGCTGCTCGTTGATCGCGAGGGCTGAGGCCGCCATCTCCCGCGAGTCCCCGACGACGAAGGCCTCCAGGCGCACGGGGTCGCCGCCCGGGGCCGCCGCGCCGGCCGCGGGGCCGAAGGCGAGGTCGCGCTGCACGGTCCCGCCTGGGGGCACGGTGACGGCTTCCATCAGCGGCGCGAGGCCGGTGTAGAAGGCCCGCAGCCGTACCGCGCCCGCGGGGACACCGCCGAGCCGGTATTGGCCGGTGGCGTCCGTGGCGGCCTCGAGGTTCGTGCCCTCCACGGTCAGGCGCACGCCCTCGAGGTACTCGCCGGAACGCGCGAGCTGCACGCGGCCCTCGATCGCGCCCGGGGCGGACGGCTGGGCCCGCGACACGGCGGCGAGCAGGAGGAAGGTGACGGACACGAGGAGCCGGCGCGCGGCGACAGGGAGCAGGGACATCAGGGAAAAGGCGTGGGGAAGGGGTGGATGTCCGCGAGCAAGGCGGAGGCTGGAACGGAGCACAAGGCGGCAGGTGGCGACCGCGGGGCTGGCGCGGCCGGCGGATCCGCTTGCCACGGGCGGGGGAATCCCTTGCGTCCCGCGGTGCCCGTGGCGAACGCAGCGCATTCCTCCCGACCCGCGGGCCCGGATTCCGGGCCGCGACTAGGCATCATTGGTGGCGGCCAACTGGCCCGGATGCTCGCCTTGGCTGCCCAGCCCCTCGGTTGCACCGTGGTCACGCTGGAACGTAACCCTCATTACCCCGCGGCCGCGGTGGCGACGGAGGCCCTGGTGGGAGACTGGAACACCCTTCCCCCCCTGCAGGAGCTCGCGTCCCGCGTGGACGTGGTGACGCTGGAGAACGAGTTCGTCGATGCCGGCCTGCTGGCCGTCCTGGAGCAGGCGGGCCACCGCGTCTGGCCCACCTCCCGGACCCTCGCGGTGGTGCAGGACAAGCTGATCCAGAAGGAAACCCTGCGCGCGGCGGGCCTGCCGGTGCCCCGCCTGCGGGACACCCCGGACCTCGCGGCGCTGGCGGAGGCGGCGCGGGAGTTCGGTTATCCGTTCCTGCTGAAAGCCCGGCGCAACGGCTACGACGGCAAGGGCAACGTCACCGTGCGGGCGGCGTCCGACTTGGACGCGGCGTGGCGGCGGCTGGGCGGCGACCGGGGCAACCCGCTCTTCGCCGAGGCCTACTGCCCGTTTGAGCGCGAGCTGGCCGTGATCATCACGCGGGCGGCCGATGGCCGCGAGGCGTTCTATCCCGTGGTCGACACGGTGCAGCGCGACCATGTCTGCCACCTCGTGCGGGCGCCGGCGGCGTGCTCCCCGGAGGTGCGCGCCACGGCGGCCGGGATCGCGGGGCGGGCGGTGGCGGCGGTGGGCGCGGTGGGCAGCTTCGGCGTGGAGCTGTTCCAGCTGGCGGACGGTTCGATCTTGGTGAACGAGCTCGCGCCGCGGGTCCACAACTCGGGCCACTATTCGATCGAGGCCTGCACCTGCTCGCAGTTCGAGAACCACGTGCGGGCGGTCCTCGGCTGGCCGCTGGGCTCCCCGGAACTGCGGGCCCCGGCCGTGATGGTGAACCTGCTCGGCACCGGTCCGGGCCCCGGTCATCCGCGGGGGCTGGCCGAGGCGTTGGCCGTGCCCGGGGCGCACGTGCACCTCTACGGCAAGGACCGCAGCGCCGCGGGCCGGAAGCTCGGGCACGTCACCGCGACCGGCGCGACCGTCGCGGCCGCCGAGGCCGCCGCGCTCCAGAGTGCCAGTCACCTCCATTTTTCTCCGCTCGCATGAAGACCGCTGCTGCTCCCGTCGCCCTGATCATGGGTAGTGATTCCGACTGGCCCACGCTGCAGCCGGCGGCCGAGATCTGCGCCGAGTTCGGGGTGGCCTGCGACGTGCGCGTGGTCTCGGCGCACCGCACCCCGCTCGACATGGTGCGCTACGCGCGGGGGGCGCGCCGGCGGGGGCTCCGCGTGATCATCGCGGGCGCCGGCGGCGCGGCCCACCTGCCGGGGATGGTCGCGAGCCTCACGCCGCTGCCGGTGATCGGCGTGCCGGTGGAGACCAAGGCGCTCAAGGGCCTCGATTCGCTGCTCTCCATCGTCCAGATGCCGGGCGGAATTCCGGTGGCGACCGTGGCGATCGGCGGCGGGCGCAACGCCGGGCTGCTGGCACTGCGCATTCTTGGGGTGGGCGCGCCGGACCTAGTCGACCGGATGCAGGCCTTCCAGACGCGGCTGGCGGCCGAGGTGCGGGCCCGCGGCCGGAAGCTTCGCGCGGGGCTGGACGCGGCTCCCGCTCCATGAGCGACGCGCTGCTCGCCAATCTTCTCTCGCCCGCGGTCCTGTTCTTCGCGCTGGGCCTCGTGGCCGCGCTGGTCCGCAGCGAGCTCAAGTTCCCGGAGGCCCTGTACTCGGCGCTGACGATCTACCTGCTGGTCGCGATCGGCTTTAAGGGCGGGGTCGCGCTCGCTGAGGCGGGTCTCGGCCGGGTGTGGTTGCCGGCCTTGGCGGCGATCGGGTTGGGCGCCTTTATCCCGCTGTGGACCTACCCCGTGCTGCGCTGGGGCGGGCGAATGGCGGCGGTAGATGCGGCTGCGATCGCAGCGCACTACGGATCGGTGAGCGCGGTTACCTTTCTTGCGGCCACCAACTACCTCGCTGCGATCGGCCAGACCTACGAGAGCCACGCCGTCGCGCTGCTGGCGGTGATGGAATCGCCCGCGATCCTCGTGGGCGTCGTGCTGGGCAAGCGGGCGGGCGCCGCACGGGGCGGGCCGCCGGTGCCGCTTGGCTTGGTGGTGCGCGAGGCGCTGTTCGGCCGCAGCATATTCCTGCTGCTCGGTGCGCTCGTGGTTGGCGCGCTGTGCGGCTCCGCGGGAATGGAGAAGGTCGGGCCGTTCTTCGTCACGCCGTTCCAAGGTGTGCTCGCGCTGTTCCTGCTGGAGATGGGCATCGTGGCCGGCCGGCGCCTCGAGGACCTGCGGCGGGTGGGCCCCTTTTTGCTCGGCTTTGGGGTCGTCGCGCCGGCGCTGAACGGGGCGCTGGGCGTGGCGGTGGGCACCGCCGCCGGGCTCTCCGCGGGAGGCGCGATGCTGCTGGGGGTGCTGGCCGCCAGCGCGTCCTACATCGCGGCGCCGGCGGCGGTGCGCCTCGCCCTGCCGGAGGCCAACCCGACGTTGTCGCTCACCGCGGCCCTCGCGATCACCTTCCCCTTTAACCTGACCCTAGGCATCCCGCTGTGCGACGCGTTCGCGCGGTGGCTGCAACCCTGACGCCGATGAACCTGCACCCGATGAAGCTCGTTACCATCGTCTGCGAGGCCTACGCCGCGGACGCGGTCCTGCGGCTGCTGGCCGCGGTCGGCGCCAGCGGCCACACCTCGTTCCCGGTCGAGGGCAGCGGCGCGCGCGGGCGCCGACTGGCGGACATCCCGGAGTACGCGAACACCCAGTTCGAGGTGATTGTGCGGGCCGAGGTCGCCACCCTATTGCTGGAGCGTCTCGGGGCGGAGCTATTCCCGCGCTACGCGATGGTGGCGTTTGAGTCTGACGTGCGGGTGCTGCGGAGGGACAAGTTCTAGGGCGTCCCCCGCTGTCCGGCGGCGTTCAAAAGCTGCCGCGCAGGCCGATCGCCATCTGGATGCCGTACTCCTGTTCCGCGTAGAGGCGGGCGTGGGTCGGGGTCAGGTCGCCGTAGCGGAGGAAACGGTTGGGCGCGTTGAGGATGTTGTTGGCGCTGGCTACGAACGAGAGGTCGCGCGTCAACTGGTAGGTGCCGTTCACGTCCAGCACGGTACGGGCCTCGATGTACTCGTAGCCGTTGGGGCCGAAGGCGGCCTGAGGGAGCCGCTTGTCTAGTCCGCGGTGGTTCCAGCGGGCGGTGAAGGTCACGCGGCGGGCGGCGAAGGTGAAGCCCCAGTTGCCGCTCGTCGGGATGAAGCTCGAGAAGGACGCGCCCGGGTTGCCCTTGAGCTTCAGCTTGGTGGCGTTGCCGAAGAGGGTGAAGTACGAGCCCCAGCGCCCGAGGGCGCGGAGGTTCTGGCGGAAGTTGACCTCGGCGCCCGTGATGCGCGCGTCGCCGGAGTTGAACTTGGTGTTGATGTTCCAGTCGAGGTAGCGTTCGGGCAGGCCCAGCTCCGCGAGCAGTTCGGGAGTGGCGCGGCGCGAGGCATCGCCGAAGAAGTCGCGGAGCTCCTTGAGGAACACGCCCGCCGAGAGCAGTCCGCCACCTTCGGTGTAGCGCTCGACCGAAAGGTCAAAGTTGTCCGCCGACCAAGGCATCAGCGCGGGATTGCGGATATTCAGCGTTCCACGGAACTGGCCCGGGCGCAGCTCGTCGTCCTCGTCCGGATCGAGCGCACTGGTGTTGGCCACGGTGCGCGGGATGATGTCGGTGAAGTTCGGCCGGCCGTAGGTCTGCGCCCACGCCGCGCGGACGAGGAGGTCCTCGGTCGCGTTGTAGGTCGCGTGGATGCTGGGGTACATCCCGTCGTACTCCTTCCGGGTGAAGGACGCGCGGTACTCGCGGACGAGGAGACTCTCGGCGAGCGAGCCGGCCGTCCCGGCTTCGGGCCGGCGCAGGCGCTGGCCAGCGGCATTGCGCACGAAGTCGCCATCGGGGTGGCGCTGCCAGACGCGCTCGGTATCGACCAAGCCGCCGATGCCGCGGTCGAGGGTGCGCTCGTAGCGGATGCCGCCGAGGACCCGCAGGCGGCCGGCGAGCAGCCGGGTGTCGGCCTGCACGTAACCGGCCTGGACCGTCTCCTTGATGTTCTCGTTGTTGTCGATGTGGGAGTTCCGGTCGGACACGCGTTGCGCGTCCGTCTGTTGGTAGAGGAGCGGGTTGAGTTGGTAGGCGCGGAAGGCACGGCTCGGGGACATCCAGACGATGGGCGGCATCCCGTAGCCCGGGTCCACGTTGCGGTAGCGCTGCATCAGGTAGGGCTCGATCGGCGCGGTGGCGCCGGAGACGCCGTCGGGGCCGGTGAAGGTCCAGGTTTCGTTGCGCAGGTTGGTGTCGAGCATCACCCGCTTCTCCAGCACGCCGACCTGAAGCGCGGCGGGCACCGGCAGGAAGCCGAGGGTGCGGCGAACGTTGAGGAAGCCCTGATTGGTGTAGCTGCGGTTGTAAAGGTTGGCGTTGTTCGCGGTGTTGCCGCGGAGGTTGGCGGGGTTGTTCCAGTCGACCGGCTGGTCGTTGTTGTCGAACACCTCGATACGCCCGGGGATCGCGGCGCCGGGCGCGAGGTCGAGGAAGCTGACCCGCACGGGCACGCGCTGGATGGCACTGGTCTGGAGGAAGAAACCGGCGTCGAAGTAGCGGCGCTTGGTCGCGGAGGCCGAGCGGCTCACGCCGGCCTCGACCCGCCAGCGGCCGTCGTCGTGGCGGTAGCCGACGTTGCTGGTGTCGGTGATCTGGTTGATCAGCTGGTTGGTGCCGTTGTTGTTGAGCCCGCCGCGGCCGGTGGCGCCGAGGGTGCGGGAGTTGTCCCACGCGAGCGGCCGCCCGCCGGTCACCGTGGCGGCGGGATTGGTGCCGGTGGTCCAAGTGTAGGTCAGGGAGCCGATCCGGGTGTCGGTGCGGCTGGCCACGTGGCCGATGGACAGGACGCCGTTGTCACCGACCTTCCAGTCCGCCTTCACGCTGAGGGTATTGCGCGTGAGGTCGCGGGGGCCGTCGAGGAAGGCCAAGGAGCTCAGCACCGGGTTGGCGTAGTTCACCGGCGTGCCCGCGGGGCTGCCGGGCGGAACCAAGGAGGTCCAGGTCTGGAGGGTGCGGTGCTGCTCGTTGAAGGAGCGTGAGTGGTTGGCGGCGAGGACGATGCCGAAGCGCTTGGTCACGGGCCAAGTGAAGTCGAGGCTGGCGCCGGGGAAGATCTTGTAGCCGAGCTTGTCGCCGTGGGAATGCGGCGTCTTGCGCAGGTCGAGGTTCTCGTGGTTGCCGATCAGGTTGAGCGAGTACCGCAGCTGGCGGCCGCTGCGCTCGAAGGCGCTCTTGCTGACGAGGTTGATCGAGCCCGCGAGGGAGTCCGCGGGGTTGGCGGGCGTGGGGACCTTGGAAACCTCCATCCGCGCGATGTCGTTGAGGGCCATCGAGCGCACGTCGACCGAGCGGGTGGCGGTGGTCCAGATGTTGGAGGCGGGCGCGCCGTCGTTGGTGATGGCGGTCATCCCGCCGCCGATGCCGCGGATGGAGACGCCCGAGACGTCGGCCAAGTCGCTCTCCACGGTTACGCCGGGGAGGAACTTCATAAACTCGCCGACGGAGCCGCCGAGGACGTCGCCGAGCGCGTCCGTCGAGAGCACATTTTTGATGTTCGGGGCGAAGCGCTGCTCGTTGGTCGCGATTGCCTGGGCGTCGGTCTCGCGCTGTTGGGCGACGACGAATGCGTCGAGGCGCACGGTGGCGTCGCCGGCTTGGCCGTAGCGGGCGACCGAGGTGAGGTTGAAATCCTGCTGCACGCTGCCGCCGGCGGGCACGAGCACTTGGGCGGTGGCGGAATCGAGTCCGGTAAAGAAGACCTCCAGTGTCGCCGGTCCGGCCGGCAACTCGGCCAAGCGGTAACTACCGTCCTTGTCGGTGAAGGCCGTCGCGCTGGCGCCGCGGACGGACACGCGG